>JBFHQK010000270.1:0-3680 GCA_041592255.1 Fontimonas sp. | reverse complement strand
TGGCGGATCGGCAGGCGCAGCTGGCCGGGCAGCTGTCCGGTGGTTGGAAGCAGCGCATGGCCTTGGCGGCCTGCCTGTTGCACCGGCCGCGGCTGCTGCTGCTCGACGAGCCCACCGCCGGGGTCGATCCGCAGGCGCGGCGCGAATTCTGGGGCGAGATCCATGCGCTGGCCGCGCGTGGGGTTACGGTGCTGGTGTCGACGCATTACATGGACGAGGCCGAGCGCTGTCACCGGCTGGCGTACATCGCCGACGGCCAGCTGCTGGCACAGGGCGCGCCGGCCGAACTGGTGGCCGCCTCCGGTCTGAGCGCCTGGAGCGTCAGCGGCGGCGACATCGCGCAGCTGCAGCGCGAACTGCTGCAGCTGCCGGCCGCCGAGCAGGTCGTGCCCCTGGGCGGCCGGCTGCATGTCAGCGGTGCCGACCGCCCGCGCCTGGAGGCGGAGCTCGCGCGCTTCTTCGACTGGCCCGGCACGCGCTGGCAGCGCGACGCGGTGCGCCTCGAGGACGTCTTCATCCATCTGATGCGCACCGTGCGGCGCGCCCCGTGAGCGAGCGCGGCACGCTGTTGTCGTGGCGGCGCCTGTGGGCGATCGTGCGCAAGGAGTTCGTGCAGATGCGCCGCGACCGCCTGACCTTCGCGATGATGGTCGGCATTCCGGTCATCCAGCTGGCGATCTTCGGCTTTGCCATCAACACCGATCCGAAGCGGCTGCCCACGGCGGTGGTGGTCGCCGACCCGGGGATTTTCGCGCGCAGCCTGATCGCGGCGGTCGAAGCAAGCGGGTATTTTCAGGTCGTCGCTGCGGTGGACCGTGCGCAGGCGGCGTCATTGCTCGAACGCGGCGAGGTGCAGTTCGTGCTGACGATTCCGGTCGACTTCGCACGCGCGCTGGTGCGCGGCGAGCGGCCGGCGGTGCTGCTCGAGGCCGATGCCAGCGATCCGGCGGCCACCAGCAACGCCCTGGCCGCACTCGAACCGCTGACGCGCACGGCGCTGCGTCACGATCTGGTCGGCGCACTGGCGCTGGGCGAGCCTGCGCAGGCGCCGTTCGAGTGGCGCGTGCATCGGCTCTACAACCCCGAGGGCATCACCCAGTACAACATCGTGCCGGGTCTGATGGGCGTGATCCTGACGATGACGATGATCATCATGACGGCACTGGCGATGACCCGCGAGCTGGAGCGCGGCACGATGGAGAATCTGCTGGCGATGCCGGTGCGCCCGCTGGAGGTCATGGTGGGAAAGATCCTGCCGTACGTCCTGGTGGGCTACGTCCAGGTGGTGGTCATCCTGCTGGCATCGCGCTACGTCTTCGCGGTACCGACCGCCGGCAACATCCTGTGGCTGGCGGTCTGCGTGCTGGTCTTCATCGTCGCCAATCTGACGGTGGGTATCACGTTTTCGAGCCTGGCGCGCAACCAGACGCAGGCGATGCAGATGAGCTTCTTCTTTTTTCTGCCGTCGATCCTGCTGTCGGGGTTCATGTTTCCGTTCCGCGGCATGCCGGGATGGGCGCAGGGGATGGGCGAGATGCTGCCGCTGACGCACTTCCTGCGCCTGGTGCGCGGGATCCTGCTCAAGGGACATGGGGTTGCCGAGGCGCTGCCGCACCTGTGGCCGCTGCTGCTGTTCACGGCGGTGGTGTTGGGGATCGGACTGCGGCGCTTCCGCCGCACCCTGGACTGAGGGTGCGGCGCCGGGGCGGCCGGGCCTTGAATGCCGCTCAGGCGTCCCCAGATTGGCCGCCACCATCCACGGGAGTGACCGATGACCGAAACCGCGCAGCGCGCCGAGAAGCGCGAATTCCAGGCCGAGGTGCGCCAGCTGCTGCAGCTGATGATCCACTCGCTGTACTCGAACCGCGAGATCTTTCTGCGCGAGCTGATCTCGAATGCGTCCGACGCCTGCGACAAGCTGCGGTTTCTGGCCATCGATCAGCCGGAGCTGCTCGGCGGCGACGCGCTGTCGATCGAACTGATCGCCGACGCGGCGGCCGGCACGCTGACGATCAAGGACAACGGCGTCGGCATGTCGCGAGAGGAAGTCATCGACAATCTGGGCACGATCGCACGCTCGGGCACCAAGCGTTTCGTCGAGTCGATGTCGGGCGACCAGAAGAAGGACTCGCAGCTGATCGGGCAGTTCGGCGTCGGTTTCTACTCCGCGTTCATCGTCGCCGACCGCGTCACGGTGCTGAGCAAGCGCGCCGGCGAGGGCGAGGCGGTACGCTGGGACTCGGATGGCCAGGGCGAGTTTGCGGTCGAACCCTCGTTCAAGCTCGATCGCGGTACCGAAGTGATCCTGCATCTGCGCGAGGATGCACGCGAGTTCCTCGAGGACTACCGGCTGCGCGCGATCGTGCGCCGCTACTCCGATCACATCGCGCTGCCGATCCGCCTGCAGAAAGACAAGGGCGAGGCCGAGACGCTGAATCAGGCGCGCGCGTTCTGGACGCGGCCGAAGTCGGAGCTCAAGGACGAGGATTACCAGCAGTTCTACCAGCACATCGCGCACGATGTCGACAAGCCGCTGGCGTGGGCGCATCACAAGGTCGAAGGCACACTCGAGTACACCTCGCTGCTCTACATTCCGGCGCGCGCGGCCTTCGATCTGTGGGACCGCGAGCAGGGACGTGGCGTTCAGCTCTACGTCAAGCGCGTCTTCATCATGGACAAGGCGGCCGAGCTGCTGCCGCCGTACCTGCGCTTCGTGCGCGGGCTGGTCGATACCGCCGATCTGCCGCTCAACGTCTCGCGTGAAATCTTGCAGGGCAACCGCACCGTCGACAAGATCCGCGCCGCGCTGGTCAAGCGCGTGCTCGACCTGCTCGAGGATCTGGCGGAGAAGCGCCCCGAGGATTATGCGGGCTTCTGGGCGAGCTTTGGCGCGGTGTTCAAGGAAGGCCTGGTCGAAGACGCCGGCAACCGTGAGCGCATCGCCAAGCTGTGCCGCTTCCACTCGACGGCGCAGGCCGACAAGCCTGAAGTCAGCCTTGACGCCTACCTTGCCCGCATGGCCGCGGACCAGGACAAGATCTATTTCCTCACCGCGGACACGCTGCCGGCCGCCCGCAGCAGCCCGCATCTCGAAGGATTCCGCGCCAAGAACGTCGAAGTGCTGCTGCTGACCGACCGTATCGACGAGTGGGTCGTCGGGCATCTGACCGAATACCAGGGCAAGTCGCTGGAGTCGGTGGCGCGCGCCTCCAAGGACCTCGACAGCAAGATTGAAACGCCGGAAAAGGCCCGCCTCGAGGGCGAGTACCGCGACGTGCTCGAACGCGCGGCGCAGCAGCTGGGCGAGCGCGTCGAGTCGGTGCGCCTGTCCGCGCGGCTGACCGAGTCGCCGTCGTGTCTGGTTGCGGCGGAGCACGGCCTGTCGCGCCGGCTCGAGGAGATGCTCAAGCGCGCCGGCGAGCAGTTGCCGGCATCCCGTCCGATCCTGGAGCTCAATGGCAGCCACCCGCTGGTCGAGCGCCTGAAGAATCTCGGCGACGCCGCGGCCTTCGGCGATCTGGTCGAGCTGCTCTACGGTCAGGCGGTGCTCGCCGAGGGCGGCAAGCTCGAGGACCCGGCCGGCTTCATCAAGCGCCTGAATGCGCTGCTGCTCGGCACCGCGGCCGACGCGCCGCGGATCATCGTCTGAAGTCCACCGCCGTCCCGGTGCCCGCTGACGG
>JBFHQK010000269.1:0-3685 GCA_041592255.1 Fontimonas sp. | reverse complement strand
TCGTACTGCGAGGCGCACGGGTTCTACTCGCCGGTGCCGTCGCCGCTGGCGGAGGAGGACAAGCTCGACGACCCGATCGCGTCGATGTGCCTGCTCTGCCTGCAGCACCGGCAGCTCGGGCGGTGCCGGCAAAGACGGAACGTCGGCCGCAAGGGCGCCGACCGGCGCACCGGTCCATCGCGCCAGCCGCTCGCGTGCCTCGTCGGCGTCCTGGTCCCGCTTGCGGCGGCGATCCTGGAGCAGCTCCAGTTCGACCTCGGCGGCGAGCAGGTCGGCCTGCGGTGCGCGCCCGGAGCGGAACGCGATCTCGGCAGCGGTGCGTTCGCGCATCGCCTCGGCCACCATCTCATCGACGAGCCCGCCGGCGCGCTGGGGCAGCCAGGCATCGAGCCAGCCCAGGGCTGCATCGCGACGGATCGCCTGCTCCTGGGCGTCGAGCCGCGCTGCGACGGTCTGTGCCGCCAGGTCCTGCGCGCGGCCGCGCAATCGGCGCTTGCCGGCACGCGGGAACTCCTGCGCGAGTCCGACGCCGGTCATCGTCATGAAGTCGCGCGACAGGCTGAAGCGGTCTTCGCCGTTGGCCGGCAGATTGGTGACGCCGGCGATCAGCTTGGGGTCGGGCAGTTGTGCGGCGCTGACAGCGCGCTCGCGCGCGGCACGCATTTGCGCCCGCAGAGCCTCGAGTTGCGGCTGATCGGTCAGCGCCTGCCGTTCCGCGGTCGCGAGATCCAACGGCGCCGCCGCGGCCGGATCGGCGGCGGCCAGATCGGGCGTGTGCGCAATAACGGCGAACAACACAGCAACAGCGATGATCCGCCGCGCGGGCGCGCGGCACTGCAAGCAAGGCATGCATCGTCTCCGGGGATGCTGATCGGCCCGGACAGGGCCAACGCGGCTCAGCGGAGCCGCGGCGCTTCAGTCAGCTGTGGAGAACGATGGGGGGACGCAACAGGGACCTGAACGGCCGCAGCGCCACGCACTTGCGCGAGACGCCTCGCTCAGGCCGGACGGGCGGCGGCAGGGTTACGGACACAGTGGCGACGGACGCCAGATGCCCGAGCGCACAGGTGGTCATGTCGGGGCAACCGGCGTTGCAGCAGGCGCGTTCCTGGCTGTCTGCCGCGTCGGCCTTGTCCGCCTGCCGCTTCTGCCCGTGACATGGCATATCCACGATTTCCAGCGCTTGCGCTGCAGGAGCATCGGCAAACCTGGCGTGCGACGCCGCCGAGACGGCAAAGCCCTGTACCAGGAGCACCGCTCCCAGCAGCACGCTCAACCATGTCCGGACGCCGGTCATCGTGCGTCAGACTCTACGGCGCACCGAAAGGTTCCGCAATCCGCCAAAGCGTCCAGCCATGACGCCCGAATGCTCGACACCATGCGGCCCTCATTGCGCGACCGGCTCAGAACACGGCGACCTCACCCGCGAGCAATTGCTGGCACACGGGGCCGAGTCGGGCCAGGTGCTGCACGACGGTCGTGCGAATGGCGTCGTCGTCCATCCCGCCCCCCCGATCTGTCGCCACTTGGACAGCGACCAACGCTGGTTCGTCGATCGGCCCGCCGATGGTCGAGAGCAGCTGCACGCTGGCATCGGAGATTCCGGCTCCGCTATCAGCGAGGGCATGTGCGATCCGATGTGCCAACACGTTATACAGCTTGCCGACGTGCGCCACGGCGTTCTTTCCAGCCGCCGCCTCCAGCGACATCGGCCGTCCCGGCGTGATCAGGGCGTTGATCGCGATCGTGCCGTGAAATTGCAGATCGGCCCGCAACGCGTCGACCATCTCCGCCTTGATCTCGCGCTACGCCGAAGCGCTGCCGACTGCGCTGGCCACGAATGCGATGGCGATCGTCAGCCGCTGCTCGTCGCCGGCCCGGGCGCCCATGATCTTGAAGTCGTCGCCCGCGGCGGCAAAGCGTGCGCGGAATGCGGACGACCGAAGGACCTCGGCGGCACGCAGTACGAACCGCTCCAGCGTTGTGTAAGGCGCGAAACCTGTGCCGAACGAAGTGTCGTTGGCCCGCGGCGTTGCATCCGACGGGACGACGCGTTGCAGATTGGGACTGCCGGAACGGACCATTGATTCGATGGCGAACAGGCCCGGCTCACAATGCAGCGCCGACGTGAGATACCCACGCGCCGCACCGCGCACCAGTTCGTCCATTTCCATGTCCGGCAGCGCGGTGGCGCGCCCGCACACGATCATCCGCGGCGGCACGATGAGTCTCCCCCCGCCGAAGCCCGGCTCGCTCTGTCCGCCAACGAGTAGCGCCTTGTCGACGTTGTAGTGCTGGACGGCGCCGTAGGCGCGGATGTAGGCGCGGCACAGCGCACGTGAGACCGCTTCGGCGACGCCATCGCACAGGCTGTCCGGATGACCGATGCCTTTATGCTCACAGATCTCGAACGGCGCGACCCGGTCCGGCGGGCGGCGGCTGACAACTATCCTCGAGGCGGGGAGCATCGCCCGCGAGCCCAAAATCCGCTCAGTGCTTGTGCTTGGCGCCGCCGCAACACTCGTGGGGCTCCGCCTTCGTGGGAGAGGCTGTGCCAGGAACCGGACTCGCTTTCGACTTATCGGCAGTGTCGGACTTGCAGCACTCGTGATCCGCTGCGGCCGGCATCGCCGTCTTCGTCGACGGCGTCGGTGTTTGCTTTCGTGAGAACCAGCCCATGGGAAATCTCCGTCTTGATGAAACGCACGCCTCATCATCGCCGATCAGCCGCGCTGGGCATTGACCCAGGTCAAACACCTCTGCTCAGCGATGCAGGAAGCGCGCTGAAACGTCGGCGTATGGGCGCACGATCGCCGGGTCCGGCAGCGCCGGATGCTGGCTGCCGTCCGGGCAGTCGATGCGCTGGACCACGTCGCGGATGACGTTCAGGCGCGCCAGCTTCTTGTCGTCGGCACGCACGACGATCCACGGCGCCGCAGCATGTTCGCTGCGCTCCAGCATTTCGTCGCGGGCATTGCTGTATGCCGCCCATTTCTTCTGCGCCGACTGGTCGATCGGGCTGACCTTCCATTGCGTCAGGGGGTCCCGCGCACGGTCACGCAGCCGGTGCTTCTGCTCCGCGCGCGAGATGTCCAGGTAGTACTTGATGATCTGCAGACCGGCTGCAACCAGCATCTGCTCGAACGGCACGACCGCATCAAGGAATGCGTCCGCCTCGGCATCGCTGCAGAATCCCATCACCCGCTCGACACCGGCGCGGTTGTACCAGCTGCGGTTGAACAACACGAACTCACCCGCCGCCGGCAGATACGGTGCGTAGCGCTGGAAATACCACTGTGTCTGCTCCCGGTCGGATGGCTTGCCCGGTGCGACAACGCGCGTTTCGCGCGGACTCAGGTGCGCGGTGAGGCGCTTGATTGTGCCATCCTTGCCGGCCGCGTCGCGGCCCTCGAAAATCACCAGCACCCGGTGGCCGTGACGGATCAGGTGTCGCTGCACCTTGACCAGTTCGATTTGCAGATTCCGCAACGCCTTTTTGTACTCGCTCACGATCGGACTCCGTCGGCCACGTACGTCGCCGGCCCGGCGATGAAACGTTCGCGGCAGCGCGCCGAGCAGAAGACGTACTCGTGGCCGTCGTGGCTCGCAAGCTGGGTCGCGGTCCAGCGATCGACGCGCATGCCGCAAACGGGATCGACCGCCCAGTCGTGCGCATCCTGCTTGC
>JBFHQK010000268.1:0-3685 GCA_041592255.1 Fontimonas sp. | reverse complement strand
TCCCAGAACCGGAAGGGCCGCACGTGGACGTCGACGCGATTGCGCGACGGCAGGAAGGTTCCGGTGCCGCTCAGCCGGGGATCCTCGCGGTAGCCGATCCGGCCCAGCTCGTGGGTCAAGTCAGTGGCGCTGAGTGGGCGTCCGGCGTAGAGCTCCAGCGGCGCGGCATAGACCTGCGCCGGCAGCGCCCAGCGCGCACCGGCGAAGCGCGCGCGGATCTCGCGATCGAGCCCGAGCAGATAGACGCTGAATGCGATCAGTCCCGCACTGAAGATCAGCAGCAGCGCGGACAGGATGACGACGCGAAAAGGATTGCGGCGACGGCGTGACATGAGGGCGCGCAGTGTAGTCGATCACCGCCGCGGCGTCCGCGCGACTGCGTAAAGCCGCGGCCCGCAGCCTCGACAGCCCACAAACCCGACGGCGCCGACGCAGTGCGCTTTGGGCGCCGCCGACGCTCAGCCGCCCTTGACTTCCCGCTCCATCGCTTCGAGCGACACGTGACGGACGTCCTTGCCCTTGACGTAGTAGATCACGTACTCGGCGATATTCTTGGCGTGGTCGCCGATGCGCTCGAGCGAGCGCGCGCTCCAGATGATGTCCATGACCCGGCGGATCGTGCGCGGATCCTCCATCATGAAGGTGATGCACTGGCGCATCAGCGACTCGTACTCGCGGTCGATCGCCTCATCCTCACGCGCGGCCGCCAGCGCCGCCTCCGCATCCATGCGCGCAAACGCATCGAGCGCGTCGTGCACCATCTGCACGACGTGGCGCGACAGGTGATGCATCTCCAGCAGCCCATCGGCGAAGCGGTCGTGCGACGCCAGATCGACCGCCATGCGCGCCACCTTCTCCGCCTCGTCGCCGATGCGTTCCAGATCGGTGATGGTCTTGATCACCGCATAGACCAGGCGCAGGTCACTGGCGGTGGGCTGGCGACGGGCGAGGATGCGTGCGCACTCGTCGTCGATCGACACTTCCAGCTGGTTGACCTTGTAGTCGTTCTTCGCGACTTCGGCGCCGAGCTCGGCGTCCACGTCCATCAATGCGCGCGTGGCGTCGACGATCTGCTGCTCGACCAGCCCGCCCATCGCCAGCACACGCTGGCGCACATCTTCGAGTTCGGCATTGAACTGGCTGGAAATGTGCTGTTTATAGCCTGACGTGTTCATGTTCGATGTCCGTAAAGGTCTTTGCTGAGATCCCCGCCCCGGCGATGCGCGCGGGACGCGCGGCCCTCTGGCCTCAGCCGTAGCGCCCGGTGATGTAATCCTCGGTCTGCTTCTGTTGCGGCTTGGTGAACAGCCGGTCGGTGTTGTCGAATTCGATCAGATCACCCATGTACATGAAGGCGGTGTAATCCGACACGCGCGCCGCCTGCTGCATGTTGTGGGTCACGATCACGATCGTGTAGCTCTCCTTGAGCTCATTGATCAGCTCCTCGACCTTGAGCGTGGAGATCGGGTCGAGCGCCGAACACGGCTCGTCGAGCAGGATCACATCGGGCTGGATCGAGATCGCGCGCGCGATCACCAGGCGCTGCTGCTGACCGCCGGAAAGTCCGAGCGCGGAGTCGTCGAGACGATCCTTGACTTCATCCCACAGCGCGGCGCCCTTGAGGGCCCACTCGACGGTCTCGTCCAGCTGGCGCTTGCGGTTCACACCGGCCAGCCGCATGCCATAGGCGACGTTCTCGTAGATCGACTTGGGAAACGGATTGGGTTTCTGGAACACCATGCCGACGCGCCGGCGCAGCATGGCCACGTCGACGTCGCGATCAAAGATGTTCTTGCCGTGCAGGCGGATCTGTCCGTCGATGCGGCAGCCGTCGATCAGATCATTCATCCGGTTGAAGCAGCGCAGCAGCGTCGACTTGCCGCAGCCGGACGGCCCGATGAAGGCGGTGACCTTCTTTTCCGGAATCTGCAGGCTGATGCTGCGCAGCGCCTGCTTGGCGCCGTAGTAGAGATCGAGCCCGTCGACTTCGACGGCAATGGCCTCTTCCTGCAGGCGCGTGCTGCTCTGCTCGCGCTTGAGCGCGTCGATATCGATCCCGTGGGTCATTGGTGATTTCGCTTGCAGACCGGGCATGGTGGCATCTTCGGTTGAAAAGGTTGGCGCGGTCATCATGTCAATGATCCAGCGCCCTGTAGCGCTCGCGCAACCGGTTGCGGATCGTGATCGCGACGACATTGAGCGCAACGATGACCAGCACCAGCAGGAACGATGTGGCGTAGACGAGTGGACGGGCCGCTTCGACATTCGGCGACTGGAAGCCGACATCGTAGATGTGAAAGCCCAGGTGCATGAACTTGCGTTCGAAATGGAAGAACGGGAAGTTGCCGTCGATCGGCAGGCTCGGCGCCAGCTTCACCACGCCGACCAGCATCAGCGGCGCGGTCTCGCCAGCGGCGCGCGCGATCGCCAGAATCAGGCCCGTCATCATCGCCGGTGAAGCCATCGGCAGCACGACGCGCCAGAGCGTCTCCGCCTTGGTCGCCCCCAGCGCCAGCGAGGCCTCGCGCAGCGAGCGCGGAATGCGCGCCAACCCCTCCTCGGTGGCGACGATCACCACCGGCAGGGTCAGCAGCGCCAGCGTCAGCGACGACCACAGGATGCCCGGCGTGCCGAACACCGGCGCCGGCGCGGCCTCGGGGTAGAACAGCCGGTCGATGTTGCCGCCGACGAAATAGACGAAAAAACCCAGGCCGAACATGCCGTAGACGATGGACGGCACGCCGGCCAGATTGTTCACGGCGATGCGGATGGCGCGCGTCACCGCACCCTGCTTGGCGTATTCGCGCAGGTAGAGCGCGGCGAGAATGCCGAACGGGGTAACGAAGATCGACATCACGATGACCATCAGCACGGTGCCGAAAATCGCCGGGAAGATGCCGCCTTCGGTATTGGCCTCGCGCGGCGTGTCGGAGACGAACTCCCAGAGCTTGGCAAACCAGAACCCGGTCTTGTGCAGCACGTTCATCTGGTTCGGCTGCCAGCCGTGAATCAGCTTCGCCAGCGGCACCGTCAGCTCGGTGCCGTCGATGGTGCGCACGCGCAGGTGGTCGCGGTTGAGCTCCGCGTACAGCCGCGCGCGCTCACCGTTGAGCTCGGCGTAGCGCGTATCCAGCTCCTGGCGCCGCGCATCAATGTCGCGATAGGCCTCGGGTGCGGCGCTGCGCGTCTTGCCCTCGAGCTCGAGCCGGCGCTCGGCCAGCCGCTGGCGCTCGATCTGATAGTTGATCGCGCCGATCTTCTTTTTCTCGATGGCGTCGATGGCGCCGCGCAGATCGTTGGCGCGGCGCTGTGCCTGCTGGTAGGCGGACCACGCCTCGGCGCCGCTGACGCTGCGGCCGTCGACTTCGGCGCTGACCAGAAAGCCGTGCAGGTTGCCCCACTCCACGCGCTCCCACACCGTCGCGTCCTGCGGGTAGCTGCGCTCGACGACCCAGTCCTGCAGCAGATATCGGAAGTCGGCGCCCAGCAGATCGCGATTGCCGACCTTCACCAGCAGCCGCTGGTACAGCGCCTCGGGATCGGTGATCGGCAGCCCCGCGCTGAGCAGCCGCGCACCGGACACGGACTCGGACGAACGCAGCTCGACCAGCAGCGGCTGGGCCGTCTCGCCAGGCTGCTGGTAGCGCGCCTGCATCAGGTCCGCGGGCCAGAAGTGGCCCATGCC
>JBFHQK010000267.1:0-3686 GCA_041592255.1 Fontimonas sp. | reverse complement strand
CGCGCGGCGGTCGATCGACCCTTCGTGGCGGCGTGCGCTGGCCGCCGCGCTGCTCGCCACCGGACGTGAGCGCGAGGCGCTGCCGCAGCTTGAGCAGCTGCTCGCGGAAGATCCCCGTCAGCGTGATGACTGGATGCGCCTGGTGGCGATCCATCTCAAGTCTGGCGACAAGGCGAAGGCGGCCGCGGTGCTGGAGCTGGCCGGCCGACTCGGGTTCCTGCAGAGCGCCGACGAGCGACTGCGGTTGGTCACGCTGACGGCGCAGCTCGGAGCGCCGTTCGAGGCCGCGTCGACACTGCAGGGGATGATGGAACGGCGTCAGCTGCCCGCAGACGGCGAGAACTGGAAGCTGCTGGCGTCGCTGTGGCTGGCGGCCCGCGAGTCCGGGCTGGCGCTGACGGCCGTTGGCGAGGCCCTGCGCCTGGCGCCGTCGGCGGCGCTGTACCAGCAGCGCGCGCAGCTGCATATGGATCGCGAGGAGTATCCCGAGGCGGCCCGCGCGCTCGAGGCGGCGATCCAGCGCGGTGCGGCAGACGGGTCGACGCTGATGGCGCTGGGGATGGCGCGCTATCAGACGGCGGATATCGACGGAGCGCTGCAGGCGTTTCGCGATGCGCAGGGCCACGCCGCATCGCGCAAGCTCGCCGCTGAGTGGATCAAGTATCTCGAGTCGGGACGCGCGCGTGAACAGGCACTGGCCGCCGCGTCCGAGCGGCGTCGCCGGGTCGACGACGTGGTGCGGCTGGGCGGACGCCTGGGCGACACGACCGTGTCGGTGCAGGCGGGTGCCAGCGACGCGCGCCGGCCGCAGGCGGTGAGCGGCCTGACGCCGGTCGGGGCCGAGGCGGCAGGCTCGCGTGACGGCACGATTCCCGACTGGACCGGCGGCCTGTCGAGCAAGGAGTGGCCGCCCGGTTTTCGCAAGGGGCAGCGTCTGCAGGACCCCTACGCAAACGAGCAGCCGCTGTTCACGATCAGCACGGCCAATTTCGCCCGCTACCGCGAGCGTCTCAGCGCGGGGCATCAGGCGCTGTTCGCACGCTATCCGAGCTACACGATGCCGGTGTATGCGTCGCGCCGCAGTGTCGCCTATCCGCAGGCGATCTACGACGCGACGCAGGCCAACATCGGCCGCGCCAAGCTGCTGGGGTCGGACGCCCTCACCGGCGCGCGGCTGGGAGTGCCGTTTCCCAAGCCGCAGTCGGGCGTGGAGATCATGTGGAACCACCGCAGCCGCTACCGCGGCAACTCGGTCGAAATGCAGACCACGCAGGCGGTGGTTCCGACCAGCGGTGCGCCGCAGTATCTCAAGCAGACCGAGCGCGTGTACTTCCGCTACGGCAACATTGCCGACCCGGTCGATCTTTCCGCCAAGAACATCCTGCTCTATTACCTGACCTGGTTCGGCGCGACGCGCAACGAGGTTGATTTTCTCGCGCTGGTTCACGAGACCGCGAACTCGATCGAGAACACGCGCGACATCTGGGTCCTGCCGCCGAAGATCCGGCGCATGTTCAGGATTCCGCCGGTGGGATACGACCAGCCGTTTCCGGGCGCGGAGGGGCTGATGTTTATCGACATGCTCGACATGTACAACGGCGCCTTCGACCGCTACGTCTGGAAGCTGGTGGGCAAGCGCGAGCTGTATGTCCCCTACAACGGATTTCGTATCGGCAGCGGCGAGTTCAAGTATGCGGATCTGCTGCGGCCGCATCATTTCAATCAGGAACCGACGCGATACGAACTGCATCGGGTCTGGGTCATCGAGGCCACCGAGCGCGGCGGTCGCCGCCACAGCTTCGGCAAGCGCACGTTTTACGTCGACGAGGACAGCTGGAATGTCGTCCTGGTTGAAAACGAAGACCGCGCCGGTCAGCTGTGGCGCTTCCAGGAGGGGCATCTGCTGCCGCAGTACGACATCCAGGCGGCGAACACGGCACCCATGCTCGTTTACGACTTCAAGGACGGCCGCTACTTCGCCAGCCGGCTGTCGGCGGAGGACGATCCGCCCAAGTACGATCTGCCGATGCGTGACGGCGAGTTCCTGCCGGCGTCGGTGAAGTCGCGGTATGGAAAGTAGGTGAGGTCAGCCACCGAGCGTCAGTCATCGCTGCAACCCTTTGGCGTGCTGCGGCATCCAAGTAGTGCACTTGCGGGACGGCAGCGGACGGAGACCGGACATGGCCAGGAACATCGGTGGGTTTGCAGTGGCGGTGGCGTGCCTGCTGGCCGCGGCGGCCTGGGGCTGCGACCGGGCTTTGGCCCCTGATCGCAGCGCTGTGGCGGTGGTCGAGACAGCGGTCGAGCGGGTGCGCACCGAGCAGCGGGAGCAGATGCAGCGCGCGGCGCGCCTTGCGCTGGCGCGGCTGCGCTCGGAAGCGGTGAGCGCCATCGCCAGGGGCGGTTCCGCGGCGGGCGGCGGCGCGATTCAGGCCGCGCCGTAAGGGGGCTCAGTCCAGGTAGCCGCGCAGCAGTCGCGACAGCGCGGGCATCGCGGCATCGACTTCAGCCGCAGCGAGTCCGCGCATGCGGTTGTACGTGGTCTGTACCGTTGCGCTGGCCTGCAGCACGCGCGCATCGGCCACCGCGAGCAGCGCCATCCCCGCGCGCCCGCTATGCTTCTGCAGGAAGACGCTGAAATCGCGGTCGGGTGAGCCGCGGAACTCCTGGTAAAGCGGGTTCAGTGCCTGCGCAAACTCGGGGAGCAGGCGTTCGACCGCGCGTGCGAGAAGTCCCGGCCTGGCGGCCTTGAGCATCGTCAGCCCGGTCTTCAGGGTCACGCACCGGAGGCCGCCGCGGCCGTCGACGTGGGCTTCGATGAGTTTCACGGCGTCTTCGATCACCGCTTCGCGCTGGTGCGGGGCCAGCAGAATATCGGCCAGGGATTTCATTCAGGACATGTCCAACGACGACGAAAACGGCGCGAAGGGTAGCATCTCGTCGCTCAAGACCAAGACGCTGGAGCGCAGCTTCGCGCTGACGCGCCTGGGTGTCGGCGCCGGCGCCAAGATTGTGGCGCACTCGCTGGCCAATATCTTCCGCGGGGAGATCGACCGCGGTGAAGCCAATCGCGAGTTCTATCGCCGTCAGGCGCAGATCCTCGCCGACGAACTGGGCAAGCTCAAGGGCAGCGTGATGAAGGCCGGGCAGATGCTGTCGCTGTACGGACAGTATTTCCTGCCGGAGGAAGCTGTGGACGTGCTGTCGTCGCTGCAGGACGACACCGCGCCGGTGGAGTGGAAGGTCGTGCTTCCGGTGCTGGCGCGCGCGCTCGGGCGCAGCCGCCTGCGTGAACTCGAGATCGACGAGCGGCCGATGGCGGCCGCGTCGCTGGGGCAGGTGCACCGGGCGTACCGGCGCAAGGACGGCCTCGAGCTGTGCGTCAAGATCCAGTATCCCGGCGTCGCCGACGCGATCGAAAGCGACATCCGCACGCTGTCGCGTCTGTTGCTGATGACGCGACTCACGCCCAAGGGGCTCGACCTGACGCCGGTCTTCAATGAAGTGCGTGAAATGCTGCATCGCGAGGTCGACTACGAAAGCGAGCGGCATTTCACCGAGACGTTTGCGCAGCGCCTGGCGCATGACGAGCGCTTTGTCGTGCCCGGCGTGATCGGGGCGTATTGCAGCGATCAGGTGCTGACGACGACCTACGAGCATGGCCGGCACGTGCGGCACGAGGCAGT
>JBFHQK010000266.1:0-3695 GCA_041592255.1 Fontimonas sp. | reverse complement strand
CCGCATCCGTGAGCCGCGCGCGCACCAGCTTGAGCTGGTCGGCGTTGCGCCCGGCCAGCGCCCAGCGCAGCCCATGGCCCGCGCCGGCCAGGTATTCCGCCGTCAGCGCTCCGGTAAACCCGGTGGCGCCGAACAGCACGAGATCAATCCGGCCTGTCCTGGCCATCGTCCCTCCTCCTGTGGTTGTGCCGCCGGCCTCCCTCAGCGTTCGGCGCGCTCGAAGGCCGCGCGCAGCCGCTCGACCCGCGCGCGGTTGACGCCAAAATCCGAATACCCGAGACGGCTCGACGAGCGCACATGAACCACGCCGCCGGTGTCCGCGAACAGCAGCTCCAGATCATCGACGAAGCGCAGCAGCCGGCTGGTGAAGGTGGCGTGGATGTAGTCCGCGCTCGCGGTTTCGATGCGCGCGCCCGGCATCGTCACGACCACGCTGCGCAGGCGCTCGTATGCCGCCTCGCGACTGCCGATGTAGCTCAGCGGCGGAATGTAGTACCCGGTCTCCGGCTGCTGCGACGAGACGCAGCGCGCCCGATCGCACGCCGCCAGCGTCTGCGGCGCGGGCCGCAGCTTTGCCGTGCCGGCACCGCAGCCCAGCAGGGCGAGACTAAGGATCGAAACCGCGGCGCCCCGTATCGACATCGGCCACTCTCCCGTTCTCGAGAATCACCAGCCGCTGCAGCCGCCTGGCGCCGAAATTGTACGTCCACTGCTCGCGGTACACCGGGGTGACGGTGCTGTACCCCTCGCGCAGGTCAGGATGGCGCGACAGCGGCGGCTGCGGATAGAACACGTAGTCGGCCATGCGCGTCAGCGGCGCGCCGCAGCGCTGCAGCAACCGGTACTTGCTCATGCCTCGTCGTATCTCGGTCAGGCTGCAGCCGTCTGTGTGCTGCGGCGCAAACCCGTAGCCTTCGCTGTCAATCCGCTCGACGCGGCCGTTGCGCAGCCGCAGCACCCGCAGCAGCTGATTCGAACCGAAGTTGTAGGTCCACTCCTCGGTCGGCGCGAGGTAGCCGGGGCGCAAGCCGTAGGGCGGCCCCCAGACGTCGCGCAGGTCAGGCTCGCCGCAGATCGCCAGCACCTCGGCCGCCGGCATGCCCTCGCTGACCAGCCGCGCGCCACAGCGGATCGAACCGGCGGCCAGGGCCAGCGCCGGCGCGAGCGCACCGGCCCCACACAGCAGCACCGCCAGCGGACGCATGCCGATCTCCACGGCCGATCCACCGGCATTATCCGCCGCCAGCGGCTCGGCGGGGCAGGTGTCGCGCCGCGCGGCACTGCAAGAATTGTCGACCGCTTTTGCGCGCCTGCCCCACCCTGCAGGCGCGTCCGGCGCGCCGGCGCGCACGACCGCCGCAGACAACCCACACAGGATCAATCGGTTACGCAGGCGGAGCGGATCGGCCGGAGGCTGGCATCGGCCTTGCGCCATGTGCCTTGATCGGCTCCGATGGCGGGGCCGGATGACCGCAACCAGACCGACCCGTGCCGATGACTCTCACCACGCTGACGCGGCGACCGCCGCAGATCGCCCCCACGCCCCGGCGCCCGCTGCGGCGGCTCGGGCTGCTGCTCGGGCTGCTGCTGTGCCTGCCCGCCGGCGCCGCCGACCGCGCCCCCTCCAGCGCGCCCTCACCGCTCGACGCCTACGCCGGCCGGGTGGTCTATGTCGATTTCTGGGCGTCGTGGTGCGCGCCCTGTGCAGAATCGTTTCCCTGGCTCAACACCCTGAAGCAGACGTTCGGGTCGCGGCTGGCCGTGGTCGGCGTCAACGTCGATGAAAACGGCGCCGACGCCGACGCCTTCCTGCGCCGCCATCCGGCGCAGTTCGACCTCGTGCGCGATCCGCAGGGCCGCCTCGCCGCGCACTACGCGCTGCCCGGCATGCCCACGGCGCTGATTCTCGATCCGCAGGGGCGCGTCATCCACCGCCATTCCGGCTTCCGGCGCGCCGACATCGCCGCCTACGAGGCCGCGATCGCTGAAGCCCTGAATCCTTCAACCCCCACCGGAACTCACCGATGAAACTGCCTCACCTGCTCGCCGTCGGCCTGGCCGTCAGCCTGCTCGGCGGCTGCAGCAGCTGGGGCGCCAAGCCCTGGCAGCGCGGCGCGCTGGCGCGCCCCGACATGCAGCTCGAAGCCGACCCGGTCCAGGCCGGACTCGAAGACCACATCTACTTCAGCAAGGAAGCCTCGAGCGGCGGGCGCGGCTTTGGCGGCGGAGGCTGCGGATGCAACTGAACGACAAACGCCGCGCGCTGACCGCGGCCACGCTGACGCTGCTGGGCGGTGCCGCCGCAGGCCCCGCGCTGGCCGAAGAGCGCACCTGGGACATCGACACCGCCGTGCTGGTCTACTCCGAGAGCGGCGGGCGCGTGCAGGCCGTCGAGCCGGTGATCAAGGGCACGCTCGATCTCGGTGGTGAACGCTTCTTCACCACCAAGCTGATTGTCGACGCACTGACCGGCGCCTCGCCCAACGGCGCCACGCCGGCGTCGACGCCGCAGACCTTCTCCGGCGCCTCCGGCGGCACCGGCAGCTACTCGACCCCGGCCTTCGAAACGCCGCTCGACGACCGCTTCAAGGACACCCGCGTGCAGGCGCTGGTCGATTACCAGTTCCCGGTGTCGGCCAACGGCAAGCTCGGCATCGGCGCCAGCGCCGGCAAGGAGTTCGACTTCCTGTCCGCCGGGGCCAGCCTGCGCTACAGCCATGACCTGTTCCAGAACAACACGACCCTCAGCGGCGGCCTGAATGTCGAGTTCGACCAGATCGACCCGGTCGGCGGCATTCCGATCCCGCTCGCTGAAATGCAGGCGGCCGACGACAGCGGCCCCGAGGATGATCCGGACGGCAACGGCCGCGACGACGGCACCACCGACAGCAAGCTCGTCACCGACGCGGTGCTTGGCTGGACCCAGGTGCTGTCCCCGCGCAGCCTGATGCAGTTCAACTACTCGCTGTCGCTGTCGAGCGGCTACCAGACCGATCCGTACAAGATCCTGTCGGTGGTGCGCGCCGACGGCGAGCCGGTGAGCTACGTCTACGAAGCGCGCCCGGACAGCCGCAGCAAGCACGCGCTGTTTGGCCGCTACAAGCGCCTGGTGCTTGACCGCGACGTCGTCGACCTGTCGTATCGCTTCATGACCGACGACTGGGGCATCAGCTCGCACACCCTCGACTTCACCTATCGCTGGTATCTGTCCGCGCATCACTACCTGGAACCGCACCTGCGCTGGTACACGCAGACCGCGGCGGACTTCTACCGCATCGCGCTGTTCGACGGCGAGCCGTCCAGCATCGAGTTTGCCAGCGCCGATCCGCGCCTGGGGGCGCTCGACGCGTGGACTGCCGGCTTCAAGTTCGGCAGCGGCCAGCGCGACGGCGGCACCTGGAGCGCGCGTCTGGAGTGGTACCAGCAGACCTCGACGCTCAGCGGCGTGCCGGCGCAGGCCGCGCAGGGCCTGTCGAAGTTCGACCTGCAACCGGACCTGAGCGCCCTGATGCTCACGCTGGGGTATCGCTTCAAGTGGTGATGCCGGTCGAGGTCAGCGTGGTCGCCGCCGCCGGCGGCGGCCACGCCGGCCGCTTCCGCGCGATGGCGTCGGTGTGCGAGGTGCTGGTCGACGGCGCCAGCGCAGCCGAAGTCACCCAACTCACCCGGCTCGCGGCGCGCGAGGTGCTGCGCAT
>JBFHQK010000265.1:0-3737 GCA_041592255.1 Fontimonas sp. | reverse complement strand
GAAGCACCCGTTCCTGTTCACCCAGTCGCAGGCGATCCACGCCCGCAGCTGGATACCGCTGCAGGACACGCCGCAGATCCGCGCGACCTACGAGGCGCGCATCCGCACGCCGCGCGAGGTGGTCGCGGTGATGAGCGCCGAAATCGATGCCGAGGCGCCGCGTACCGGGGATTACCGCTTCCGCATGCCGCAGCCGGTGCCGTCCTACCTGATCGCGCTGGCGGTCGGCGATCTGCGCTTCCAGGCGATGAGCGCGCGCACCGGCGTGTACGCCGAACCCTCCGTGGTCGCGCGCGCCGCGCGCGAGTTCGAGGACACCGAACGCATGGTCGAGCGCTGCGAGGCCATCTTCGGCCCCTACCGCTGGGGCCGCTACGACCTGCTGATCCTGCCGGCGAGCTTCCCCTACGGCGGCATGGAAAACCCGCGCCTGACGTTTGTGACGCCCACGGTGATCGCCGGCGACAAGTCGCTGGTGTCGCTGATTGCCCACGAGTTGGCGCATTCGTGGTCCGGCAATCTGGTGACCAACGCCTCGTGGAACGACTTCTGGCTCAACGAGGGCTTCACCAACCATCTGACCTACCGCATCATGGAGGAGCTCTACGGCCCCGAACGCGCCGCACAGGAGCGGGCGCTGGGCGCCAACGAGCTCAAGGAGACGCTCACGCGTCTGGAGCGCGACAGCGACAAGACGCTGATGCCGGATCTGAGCGGGCGCGATCCGGACGACGGCGTCACCGACGTGCCCTACGAGCGCGGCGCGCTGTTCCTGGCCTATCTGGAAACGAAGTTCGGCCGCGAGCGCTTCGACGCCTTCCTGCGCGGCTGGTTCGACGCGCACGCGTTCCAGAGCGTGCGCACGCCGCAGTTCCTGGCCTATCTCGATCGCGAACTGCTGCGCAAAACGCGCGGCGTGGTCACGCCGGCGCAGATCGACGCCTGGCTGCGCGATCCGGCGATGCCGGCCGACACCGTGTGGCCGGCATCCGACGCCTTTGCGCAGGTCGATACCGCGCGTACGGCCTGGCTGTCCGGCCGCACGCCGGCCAAAGCGCTGGCCACCGCCGACTGGAGCACCCGCCAGTGGCAGTATTTCCTCGACAACATGCCGGAGTCGCTGAGCGCCAAGCAGATGGCCGCGCTCGACCGCGCCTTTGGCTTCAGCGGCAGCGGCAACGCGGTGATCGCGTCGCGCTGGTACCGGCTGGTCGCGCGCCAGGCCTACCGTCCGGCCTACCCGGCGATGGAACGCCACCTGAAGTCGGTCGGCCGCATGCTGCTGATCACCCCGGTCTACCGCGAGCTGGTCAAGCACGAGGCCGGGCGCACCCTGGCGGCGCGCATCTACCGCGCGGCGCGGCCGGGCTATCACCCGATCGCGCAGGACGCGGTGCAGAAGATCCTCGACAGCGCGGCCTCGCCCGCGGCCGGCTGAGGCCGCGGCGATGACGGCGGCCACCGGCACGGGGCGGGCGATGATGCTCGGACGTGCCGGCGGTCCGCCTCGCTGTCGCACGCAGCGGCGCAGAAGCGCCCCTGCGCAACGCCCTAGTTCTGACGCAGCCGCAAGCTCAACGACAGCGGGTAATCCATCGCGCAGGGCGTGCCGTTGCAGCGCGCGGGCTTGAACGCAGTGCGCACGAGCACATAGGCGACGAGCTGACTCATCCGCGCGCTCGGGGTCTCGTGCAGCGCGACGCTGCGGACCTTGCCGGTCTCATCGACACTTGCCACCGCGAACACGCGTCCCCGCAGCTGCAGCTTCTGCTGCGCCTGCGAGATCTCCCGGACCATGGGGCCGAGACCGGCAACCGGGTAGGCCGGCTCATCGGTCGTTGCCAATCCCTCGTACGCCGACCTCAGCAGGTCGATCTGCTCGGACGTCAGCTCGTCATAGGTCTTGTCGAAAGGCAGGGCCGACAAGGCGACATCGTGCTTGATGCGCGAGCCCGTCGGCGGGCGGTCTGCCTGCAGCGTGTAGTCGCTGGCCATCACGCCGCCACAGACCATCAGCGCCCATGCTGCCCGCAACCATCGAGGGGGTGGAATCACGTGCAGCCTCCCTGGCGTCAGCCCGTTTACCGCATGCACCCACTGCTTCGCCTGCAGCCGCCAGTCTAATCGGCCCGCCCGCTGTCGAATGTTCGATTCCCGACCGTCAGCAGCGGGGCGGACGGATTCCTGCGCACCTCACCCGCGGCGCATCGGCAACGCCGGGGATTCAATGAGATGCGGGTCACAGCCGGCGGCGCCCCACCGCCGATAGCATCGGCCCGGGCGCGCAAGAGTGAGTCGGCGTGCCCCCTTTTTGGCCTGCCTGGGATGCGACGATGGACGACGCCACGCTGCTGCGCCGAAGCTTCCAGGCCCATCTGGGTCTGCTGCTGCGCAGCATCACCGCCGCCATCGCCGGCCTGAGTCCGGGGCCCAGACGGCTGATGGTCGCGGTCGAGGCCTACTGGGAGGTCTGTCACCGGCACCGCGATTCGCGCAGTCAGATGATCGCCGCGGCCCGGCGCAGCGACAGCGCGGCCGAACTGGTGCGTCTGGCGGGCATTCTCGAGCGCATGCTGGCCAGCGAACTGAGGCATTGCGGCAGCCGCGCGCCCGACGCGCTGGCCGCCACGCTCAGCGCGGAGATCCGCGCCGTGGCGCGGGCAGAACTGGGGGCGGCGGCGCGTCTGCCCGAGCAGCGCCGGCGCCTGTTCAGCCTAATCGAGCAGCGCCTCGACGACGGCGCGCAGACTCCAGCGTCCCCCGCGCCGCGGTGCAGCGAGGATGGCGATCAGGCCGCGGCGGCCTGAGCCGGCATCGCGCGTCTCAAGGGCCCTGAGCGAAGGCGACGCGTGCGTCAAGGCCGCATCGGCACCCCGTCGCGGCTGGCACCGGCAACCCGGTTCGGTGCGATACTCCCGGCCGTACCCGATCCGACCACCCGTGAGCTGACGTTGAACACGCCCGACACCCCTGCGCTGGGCCGCGATTTCTGGGAACACCGCTACCAGTCCGGGCAGACCGGCTGGGACCGCGGCGCTCCCAGCCCGGCGCTACGCCAGTGGCTCGAAGCGGGCGGCCTGCCGACGGGCCGCGCGCTCGTGCCCGGCTGCGGCCGCGGCCACGAAGTCCTGGCGCTGGCACACGCCGGCTACGCCGTCACCGCGATCGACCTCGCGCCCAGCGCGCTGAGCGCCACCGGCGCGCAGCTCGACGCCCACGGCCTCAAGGCCGAACGGATCCTGGCCGATGTGCTGGCCTGGACACCGGCACAGACCTTCGACCTGATCTACGAACAGACCTGCCTGTGCGCGCTCGACCCCGAGCACTGGCCGGCCTACAGCGCACGGCTCGCGCACTGGCTGCGCCCCGGCGGCGTCCTCGCGATCCTGTTCATGCAGACCGGCCGCGCCGGCGGCCCGCCGTTCGACTGCCGCATGGCCCGCATGCACGAGTTGTTCGATGCGTCCCGCTGGCAGTGGCAGGACGACAGCGACCGCCTGACGATTCCGCATCCCAACGGCGGCACCGAATTCGGCTACCGGCTGATCCGACGCGCCTGAAGCCCACGCACCGGCCGATCCGTCCCCGCGCAGCCACCGCGGGCGCGTCCATCGCCCGGATCGTTCTCAGCGGCCGGATTCAGCCACAGCGAACGGCTGCGCCAGCACCGGCACCCCGACCATCAGCGCCTGCCGACGCGCCAGCGCCGCCCACAGCGGTTTGAGATCGACCACGAG
>JBFHQK010000264.1:0-3740 GCA_041592255.1 Fontimonas sp. | reverse complement strand
CGAGCGCGCCGCGTGCAGCACGCGGCCGATCTCGTCCTCACTGTCCACGTCGATCTTGACGTTGAGCCTGCCCTCGCTCATGTCCTGGATGCGCGCCGCGGCCACCTCCAGCGGCTTGACCACGGTGCGGATGAACCAGAAACACGACCAGAAGCCCACCATCGCGCTGCTGAGCACCGCCAGCGCCTGCGCCTTGCCGCCGAGCCCGAGTGCCGGCGTGAACCCGACCATGACCAGCAGCAGCGTGAACAGCGCCGCGACACTCAGACCGCGCTCGCGCACCGACATGTTGCGGTGACGCAGCAGCAGGCGCGACAGCGGGTTGTCGGATATGACGTTACCGCGGTGGATGCGCAGCCCCTTGGCCGTCCCTTCGCGGAATTTTCGATAGGCGCGCTCCGCCGCCTCGACCTGTTCGCGGCTGGGCTTGGTGCGCACCGACATATAGCCGACGACCTGACCGTTGGCGCGCAGCGGCGTGGCGTTGGCCTGCACCCAGTAATGATCGCCGTTCTTGCAGCGGTTCTTGACCAGGCCGGTCCACGGCTTGCCGTCCTTGAGCGTGGCCCAGAAATCGGCAAACGCCTCCGGCGGCATGTCGGGATGGCGCACGATGTTCTGCGGCGCGCCGATCAGCTCGCTTTCGCTGTATCCGCTGATGTTGATGAAATCGCGGTTGACGTACTGGATCACACCTTTGAGATCGGTGTTGGAGACGATCATCGCGTCGTCGTTCAGTACGTTCTCGGTGCCCGTCACCGGCATGTTCATACGCATGGGGTTTCTCCTGAATCTGTAGGGGCTGCGGGCGACTCAAGCCGCGGCGGTTGCGGTCAGTTGCATGTCGGGGCTCAACATCAGCTTTTCGATGTCGAGCAGAATCAGCATGTGGTCATCGATGGTGCCGATACCGATGATCTGGTGGGTGTCCAGACCCGCATTGATCTCGGGCGCCGGGCGGATCTGGTCGCCGCGCAACGCGATGACGTCGGAGACGCTGTCGACGACGACGCCGACCACGCGCGTGCCGATGTTGAGACTGATCATCACGGTGAAGGCGTGGTACTCGGCGCGGCCCAGCCGCAGCTTCAGCCGCAGGTCGATCACCGGCACGATCGTGCCGCGCAGATTGACCACGCCCTTGATGAACTCCGGCGTGTCCGGAATCCGCGTGACGGTGTCGTAGCCGCGGATCTCCTGCACCCGGAGGATGTCAACGCCATACTCCTCAGCGCCGAGCCTGAAGGTCAGGAACTCGCCACCCGTTCCGGGCATCTCCGGCGGCGGCGCATTGTGGGTCGGCGCGGAGGCCGTCATTCTCGCTTCCATTGTCAGTTCCTCGTAAGACTCAGGCCGCCGCCGCACGCGTGCTCAGACGGATGACCTCGGCGACGTCGACAATCAGCGCGACGCGTCCATCGCCGAGAATCGTCGCTCCGGAGATGCCTGCCACGCGCCGGTAGTTCGACTCCAGTGACTTGATTACGACCTGCTGCTGGCCGACCAGCTCGTCGACCAGCGCGGCGATCTTGCGCCCGCCGGACTCCAGCACCACGAGGATTCCGGTCCGCGGATCACTCACCGCACCGCGGACCCCGAACACCTCGTGCAGCGCGACCAGCGGCACGTGCTCGGAGCGCAGCCGCACCACATGCGCGCGCCCGACCATCGACTTCACCTGCTCCGCGCTGGGCTGCAGCGACTCGACGACGCTGGCCAGCGGCACGATGAACACCTCGGCACCGACGCGCACCGACATGCCGTCGAGAATCGCCAGGGTCAGCGGCAGGCGGATGGTCATGCGCGTGCCGCGGCCGGCTTCGGAGTCGATGTCGACCGTGCCGGAAAGCGCCTCGATGTTCTTCTTGACCACATCCATGCCCACGCCGCGGCCGGAGACGTCAGTGACGGTTTCCGCGGTCGAGAAGCCCGGCGCGCAGATCAGCTGCCACACCTCGGCGTCGCTCATCGACTCGGACGCCGGCAGCCCGCGTTCCTGCGCCTTGGCCAGCAGCTTGCGCCGGTCGAGCCCGCGGCCGTCGTCGGCCACCTCGATCACGATATGACCGCCCTGATGGGCCGCGGACAGCCGGATCGTGCCAACAGTGTCCTTGCCGGCGGCCGCCCGCAGCTCGGGGGTTTCGATGCCGTGGTCGATTGCGTTACGCACCAGGTGGGTCAGCGGATCGGCGATGCGCTCGATCACGCTCTTGTCGAGCTCGGTGTGTTCACCCACCAGCTGCAGGCGCACCTGCTTGTCGAGCCGTGCCGCCAGATCGCGCACGACGCGCGGGAAGCGGCTGAACACGAAGTCGACCGGCAGCATCCGCGTCGACATCACCGCCTCCTGCAGGCGGCGCGTGTTGCGGTCCAGCTGCGACAAGCCGGCCAGCAGTTTTTCGTTGACGACCGGATCCAGCGCGCCGGCCAGCTGCTGCAGCATCGCCTGCGTGATCACCAGCTCGCCGACCAGGTTGATCAGACCATCGATCTTCTCGGTGGCCACCCGAATCGAGGCGCTCTCACTGCGCGGCGCGGCCGCCGGCTCGGCCGCCGGCTTGCCGCCCTCGATCAGACGCAGCGCCGGCGTCGCTGCAGTCGCCGACGGCGCCGGCATGCCAGCAGCGGACTCGGTCGCGGCGCCTGGCAGCGCGTCGATCTGAAGCTCGCACTGATCCTCCACCCAGGCGAAGGCTTCAACGACGGTCTGGCGCGGACAGTCGGCGCGCAGCTCGATGTCCCAAGCCAGGTAGCACCGCTCGGGATCCGCATCGCTCAGCGCCGGCAGGCGGTCGGTATCGCAGTGCGCGCTCGTCGGACCGGCCAACGACAGCTCGCGCAGAATCCGCAGCGGATCATTGCCGCTGGCGAAAATCTGCGCCTCGGGTTCAAAGCGCAGGCGCCAGCCCTGCACCGGCGCAGCCGCCGCCGGCGCCACGGTGGCGCCAACCGGCGCGGACGCGGACGGCGCCTGCGCCAGCAGCGCCCGCAGCTCGGCACTGAGGCGGTGCACGGCACCGGTATCGGTGTCGCTGCCGTCGCGCGCGGCGTTGAGCAGCGCCCGCAGTACATCGACCGAGCGCAGCAGCACGTCGATCTCGACCGCAGTCGTTGCGCGCTTGCCGGAACGCATCTCGTCGAGCAGTGTCTCCAGCAGATGGGTGAACTCGGCCACCGACGCGAAGCCGAAGGTCGCCGATCCACCCTTGATCGAATGGGCCGCGCGGAAGATGCCGTTGATGGCTTCCGCGTCGGCGCCGTCCGGCGTCAGCCGCAGCAGCGCCGCCTCCATCGCGTCCAGCCCTTCGAAGCTCTCGTCGAAGAAGGTCTGATGGAAGCGGCTGATGTCGATGGTCATGACGTGCGGACCGTGCGGCTCAGCCGAGCACCTTGTTCACAGTCGCAATCAGTTGCTCGGGATTGAACGGCTTCACCAGCCAGCCGGTCGCGCCCGCTTGCTTGCCTTCCTGCTTCTTCTCCGGCGTCGACTCGGTGGTCAGCATCAGCAACGGCGTGAACTTGTAGTCCGGCAGCTGGCGCAGCGCCCGCACCAGCGAGATGCCGTCCATCTTCGGCATGTTGACGTCGCACAGCACCAGGCTGAACTTCTCCTTGCGCGCCATCTCCAGCGCGTCGGTGCCATCCGGCGCCTCGGCGACGTCGAACCCGGCCGACTTGAGGGTGAATGCGACCATCTGGCGCATGGACGTGGAGTCATCGACGGCAAGGATGCGGGTCAT
>JBFHQK010000263.1:0-3741 GCA_041592255.1 Fontimonas sp. | reverse complement strand
CGGCTCCGCGCGCGGCACCGCGTCGGCGATCAGTGCGATCTGCGCCGGCACCTCGGCGGCGGTGGGCGCGGCGTCCTGGCTCATCGCATAGCGACCGGCATTGGTGGCGGTGGCCGGCGACGAGCGCGGCGCCGGTGCGCTGCAGGCCGCGGCGAGCAGGCTGATGCCTAGCAGCAGGGCCCGGTGTGCGGCGCGCATCAGCCTGGTGGCGCGGTGGTAGCCGCGGCCAGTGCCGCGTCGATCCGCTGCGCCAGCTGCGTCACCGCCATGCCGTAGAACACGCGCGGGTTGTAGGTCATCACCGAGTAGAAGTTCGGAAAGCCGATCCAGTACTCGCGCCGGTCGTCGTCCAGCGCCAGTTCGATGATTCCGACCGGCATGTCCGCTGGCAGTTGCGCCAGCGGGGCGATGCCCAGTGCGGGCAGATCGGCGGCGCGGTGCGTGACCTGGCGGCCGTTGACCGGCGTGCCCGAGACCAGCTGCGCGCCCGTGAGTCGCGCCTGCACCACCAGCGGCTCGCCGCGGCGCCAGGCGCGCTCGGGATCGTACTGGGTCAGGTAGCGCGCGATGGAGCCGATCGCGTCAGGCAGCGTCCACAGGTCGCGGCGGCCGTCGCCGTCGAAGTCGACGGCCAGGCGCCGGTAGTTGCTGGGCATGAACTGCGCCGCGCCCATCGCGCCGGCATACGAGCCCTGCGGCGCCGCGGGCGCGAAGCCGAAGTCGCGGCAGAAGGCGAAATACTCGATCAGCTCGCTGAAGAAGAACCGGTGCCGGGTCGGATGATCGAAGCCCTGCGTCGACAGCGCGTCGAGCACGCGTACCGAGCCGGTGATGCGGCCGTAGCGGGTCTCGATGCCGAGCACGCCGGCAATCACCGCCGGCGGCACGCCGAACTCCTCTTCGGCGCGGGCCAGCCACGGCGCGTGGCTCTGCAGCAGCGCCAGGCCGTTGGCAATGCGGCTGTCGTCGATGCGCCGGGCGTACTGGGTCCAGGTTTCGGTCTTCTCCGGTGCCTTCTGTTCGCGCTCGACCAGCTGTGGCAGGCGTTGCGCGGTGCCCAGTGCGGTGCGCACGTCGTCCAGTTCCGTGGCGCTGAAGGCAAACTCGGTACGCAGGCGTTCCAGCAGCTCGGGCGCGCGCTCATGGCCGCTGAAGTCGGCGTGCACCGGTGCCGCCAGTGCGGCGAGCAGCATCAGGGGCAGACGCATCATCACTTTGCGAGGAGCTTTCGGTGTGTATGGATCGACATCAGCATACCGAAGCAGGCCAGCAGCGACACCGCCGAAGTGCCGCCGTAACTCACCAGCGGCAGCGGCACGCCCACCACCGGGAGCAGGCCGATCACCATGCCGATGTTGATGAAGACGTAGATGAAGAACGTCAACGCCAGACTGCCGCCGAGCAGCCGTTGGAAGGTGTCCTGCGCGCGCAGTGCGATCCAGACGCAGCGGCCGATGATGGCGATGTAGAGCGCCAGCAGCAGCAGCACGCCCAGCAGCCCCATCTCCTCGGCGAACACCGCGAAGATGAAGTCGGTGTGCGCTTCGGGCAGGAAGTCGAGTTTGGCCTGGGTGCCGTTGAGCCAGCCCTTGCCGAACAGGCCGCCGGAGCCGATCGCGATCTTCGACTGGGTGATGTGATAGCCGGCGCCCAGGGGATCGCTTTCCGGGTTGAGCAGCGTCAGGATGCGCTGGCGCTGATAGCTGTGCAGGCGCTCCCACAGCAGCGGTGCGGCGGCGGCGGCGGCGCCGAGCGCGCCGAGGATCCAGCGCCACTGCAGACCGGCGAAGAACAGCGCGAAGCCGCCGGCGGTGATGATCAGCAGTGCCGTGCCGAGGTCCGGCTGTTTCATGATCAACGCTGCCGGCACGCCGATCAGGCACAGCGTGATGCCGATGGTCGCCAAGCTGGGTGGCAGGCGCCGATGGTGCAGGAAGGCCGCGACCGTCATCGGCATCGCCAGCTTCATCAACTCGGACGGCTGGAAGCGCAGGACGCCGAGGTCGAGCCAGCGCTGCGCGCCCTTGGCCGAGTCGCCTAGGCCCAGCACCAGCAGCAGCAGCAGGCAGGTGAATCCGTAGGCCCACGGCGCCACGGTGCGGTAGAGGTCGGGCGGCATCTGCGCGACGGCGACCATTGCGATCACGCCCAGCAGCACGCGCTGCGCCTGGCTCCACACCGCCGGCAGCGAGTGACCGGACGCCGAGTACTGTACGAACATGCCGGTGGCGGCCACCAGCAGGAGCATCACCAGCAGCGGCAGGTCGATGTGCAGGGTTTCGAGCCAGTCGCCCATTCCCGGTTCCGGCTTGCGCGGGCGCGTGGCGTGCAGCACTTGCGTGATCATTCTTCGATCCCTGCGGGTCGCGGCGGCGCGGCCGTGGCCGTAGCCGGGGCTTCGGCGGGCGCCGGCGCGGGCGCGGGCGCATACACCACCTGGCCCAGCAGATACTGGTCCATCACCTGGCGCGCGATCGGCGCAGCGTTGGCGCTGCCGCTGCCGGCATGTTCGGCAATCACCGCCACGGCGATGCGCGGCGCCTCGACCGGCGCAAAGGCGATGAACAGCGCATGGTCGCGCAGGTGCAGGGGGGTTTCTTCGAGCGTCGGCGCGACCTTTTCGTCCTGACGCAGGCCGGCGACCTGGGCGGTGCCGGTCTTGGCGGCAATCTGGTAGGGCGCATCGCGACCGATGCGGTAGGCCGTGCCGCTGGGCGAGTGCGTCACCTCTTCCATCGCGGCGATGACTTTGCTCCAGTTGCGGTTGTCCTTCAACTCGATCTGCGGCAGCGGTTCCGGAACGATGCCTTCGCGCGTCTTGGTGATCGGATCCTCGATGGCGAGCAGCACGTGCGGGCGGAAACCGCCGCCGCGCTGGGCGATACGCGCCGCCATCTGCGCCAGCTGCACCGGCGTCACCAGCGTGTAGCCCTGGCCGATGCCGACGTTGAGGGTTTCGCCGGGATACCAGTTCTCGTGCCGGGTCGCGAGCTTCCATTCGCGGGACGGAAACAGGCCGCTTTTTTCCAGCGGCAGGTCCAGGCCGGTGGGCTGGCCGAGTCCGAAGCCGCGCATTGCCGCATGAATGCGGTCGATGCCCAGGCTCAGTGCCAGCTGGTAGAAATAGACATCGCAGGAACGCATGACGCCGGCGGCCATGTCGACCCAGCCGTGGCCGGTGCGTTTCCAGCAGCGATACTTGCGGCTGGATCCCGGCAGCGTCATCTCGCCGCGGCAGAATTCGCGATGCTCGGGCTCGACCGCACCGTACTCGAGCCCGGCCAGCGCCATCGCCGGCTTGACGGTCGAGCCCGGCGGATAGGTGCCCTGCAGCGCGCGGTTGAACAGCGGCCGGCCGGGATCGCCGAGCAGGGCCTTGTAGCTGGTGGCGTCGATGCCCTCGACAAAACCGTGCGGGTCATAACCGGGCTTGCTGACCAGCGCGATGATCTCGCCGTTGCGCGGGTCGATCGCCACCACCGCGCCGTTGAGCGTGCCCAGTGCCCGCTCCGCGACCAGCTGCACCTGCGCATCCAGCGACAGGTACAGGTTGCGGCCCGGGTAGCCGCGCCGGTAGTCGAGCTCGCTGAGCGGGCGGCCGAAGGCGTTGGCCTCGATGATCTTTGCGCCGGGTTCGCCGCGCAGCAGGTCCTCGCGGCTTTTCTCTACGCCGACCTTGCCGATCTGATTGATGCCTTGGTAGGCGCGTTCGTCGGCCTGCTGCAGTTCCTGCTCGGTGAT
>JBFHQK010000262.1:0-3746 GCA_041592255.1 Fontimonas sp. | reverse complement strand
ATCGTGCTGCCGGGGCGCCTGACCACCTCAGCGCGCCGTTTCGAGGCCGAGGGCCATCGCGAGCGCTACCGCCTGATGGCCATCATGATGGGCCTGCACCATGCCGGCCTGCACGAGTTCTTCGAGCAGGCGCCGCGGCTGTACGTGGCGCAGTCCGACGCGCAGCGCCTGCAGCTGGCACCGCTGCGCCAGCTCGTGCGGCGCCTGCTGCGCCGTCGCGGCGCGCGTGCCGCCGCGGCGATCGTCTGGCGCTGCGGACGCCTGGCGCGCGAAAACGCCTGGCAGCTGGCGCTGCTGCTCGACCTGCGGCGCGGCGACGGCCAGCGCCGCAGCCTCGCGACCTTCGACCGCTACCTGGCACCGGCCCTCGACAACCCGCTGTGCGACGCCCTTTCCGCCGCGCTGGTCGCGGCGTGGTTTCTTTTCTGGCTGCCGCTGCGCAGCCGCCGCTGACAAGGATCTCCTCCCCGATGAACAGTCCGATGGTTCCACCGATTCCGGTCCTGGTCACCGGCGCCGCCGGCCTCATCGGCCGCGCGCTGGTCGAGCGCCTGGCCGGTTCGGCGCGCTGGCAGGTCATCGCCAGCGATCTGCGCCGGCCCGCGGACTGGTCCGTGGCGGGGACGTTCGTCGACACCGATCTGGTCACCGCCGACTGGCCGGCCGTGCTGCGTGCGCACGGCATCCGGCGCGTGGTGCACCTGGCCGCGGTGGTGGCGGCGCAGGCCGGCCGCGACGCCGAGCGCGTGCGCGCGATCGAGGTCGGCGGCACCCAGCGCCTGTTCGAGGCCTGCCGTGCCGGCGGCGTCGACCAGTTCATCGTCGCCTCCAGTGGCGCCGCCTACGGCTATGCCGCCGACCTGCCGCGGCCGGTGGCCGAGGACTTCCCGCTGCGGCCGCATCCGGACTTCCCGTACGCCGCGCACAAGGCCGAGATCGAGCACTGGCTGCAGCAGCAGCCGGCGCCGCCGGCGACGCTGGTGCTGCGGCTGTGCACGGTGCTGGCGCCGGGCCGCTCGACGCCGGTGACCGCCCTATTCGAGCGCGATCCGCTGCTGGGGCTGCGCGGACATGACAGTCCGTTCTGCTTCATCCACCGCGACGACGTCGCCGCGGCGCTGGTGCACGGGCTCGAACGCCAGGCATCGGGCACCTACAACCTCGCCGGCGACGGCTGGCTGACGATCGACGACGTTGCCGCGGCGCTGGGCGCCAGCCTGCGCCGGCTGCCGGCCGGCGCCTTGCGCGCGCTGCTGCACCTGGCCCACGCCCTGCGCCTGACCGGCTTCACGCCCGGCCAGGTGGATTTCCTCGCCTACCGGCCGGTGCTCGACAACACGCGGCTGAAAACCGAGTTCGGCTTCATCCCGCAGTACAGCAGCCGCGGCGCCTTCGACGCCTGGCGCGCGGCGCCGCCCGCTGCGCACTGACGCGATTCAGATCAGGCGCTTGCGCCGGAAGTACAGCGCCAGTCCGCCGGCGATCAGCGCCAGCAGCGCAAGCACGGCGAAATAGCCGTAACGCCAGCGCAGCTCGGGCATGTGCTCGAAATTCATGCCGTAGACGCCGACGATGAAGGTCAGCGGAAAGAAGATCGCCGACAGCACCGTCAGCGCCTGCATCACGCGGTTGGTGCGGTAGGCCACCGCGGCGAAATGCAGCTGCACCGCGACTTCGAGATCGCGCTCCTGCGCCCCGGCATGCGCCAGCACGCGGCCGACATGGCCGGCGAGGTCGCGATAGCGCACCTGGTCGCCCTGCTTCCACTCGAAGCGGCTGTTGCGATGCCAGGCGTCGAGCGCTTCGAGCTGGTTTTCCGACAGCGCCTCCAGGCGCCGCGCCTCGCGCCGTCCGTTGAGCAGCTCGCGCCAGTCCTGCGACGCATCGCGCTTGTCGAGCAGCGTGTCCTGCAACTGCGTCAGCTGCTGGTTCATCGGTTCACGGATCGCCAGGTAGCGATCGACCATCGTGTCGACCATCAGGTAGGCCAGCCGCAGCGGCGAAGCCGGCGGCCGCAGGCGGCCGTCGGCCAGGCGCTCGCGGATGCTGGCGATGCTCAGACTGTCGGCGCTGCGCACCGTCACCAGCAGCCGGTCAAACATGAAGAACGCCCCGGCGCGGGTTTCGATCAGCGCCGTGCCGTTGCGCGGACCGAGTTCCTCGAAGATCAGCATGTCGTAGTCAGCGGTGCCGTCGAAGAATGACGGATGCCGGGCGTTGAAACTGTCTTCGACGTGCTGCGGCTCGATGGCCGTGCCCAGCAGCGACTCGAGCCAGCGCGGCCAGTCCGCCGCCTGCTCGCGGATGAAGTCGGCCCAGACGAAGCCGTCGCCGGGCAGCGGCGCCTGCGCATCAAGCGGACGCGGCCGCTGACCGTTGACGAAGTGCAGAAGATCCATGGGCCGCAACATAGCAGGCCGGGCCGGCGCCGGCGTCCCTCCAGCCGCGAAAACATTGCGCGTATCATCCGCCCCAGCGCCGGCGCCGCCGCGAGCAGGGGCACCGGTGCGCGCGCATCGGCGCCGCCAACGACTCGGCGCGCCGCCGGATGCGCCTCGCGCACGTGCCACACCCGGTCAACCCGCTCACATGGTTCATCGCAGCGAATTGAACGCCTACCGCATCCTCCGCATCCTCGCCGGCCTGCGGCTCGCGCTGGCCGTGCTGCAGGCGGTGACGGTGGTGGTCGTCGTCGAGTTTTTCGATGCCGGGCTCCCGGTCACCGCGATGCTGTCGGTGTCCGCCGCCCTGCTGTCCTGGAACCTGCTGGTGTGGTGGCGTCTGGCCGGGTGGCGCTATGCCGCACCCAGCGAGGTGGTTGTGCACCTGGCCATCGATACGGCGGCGCTGACGGCGCTGCTGTGGCTTTCGGGCGGACCCGGCAATCCCTTCGTCTCGCTGTACCTGCTGCCGATCGCGCTGGCCGCGTCCAGCCTGCCGGCGCGGTACGCGTGGACGACGATGGGTCTGTGCGCGGTGGCGTATACCGGCATGCTCTGGTCGCACCTGCACTCGAGCGGACTGCCGGGCGGCCATTTCTTTCATTGGCATGTCCTGGGCATGTGGGTCAACTTCATGATCGGCGCCACCCTGCTGACCGGCACGCTCGGCGCGCGGGCCGCGGCGCTGCGGCGCCGCGACGCCGATCTGGCCGCGGCGCGCGAAACCGCGCTGCAGAATGAGCGCATCCTGGCCACCGGCGCGCTGGCGGCCGGCACCGCCCACGAGCTCAACACGCCGCTGTCGACGATGGCGGTGCTGATCGGGGAGTTGCGCCAGACCCGCCGGCCGGACAGCGAGCTGCAGCAGGATCTGGCCTTGCTCTCCGAGCAGATCGAGCACTGCCGGCAGAGTCTGCGCGCGATGCTGTCGGCCGCCGATCCGGAGCGCCACGGCCCGGAAGCGCCCAAGTCGCTGCGCAGCTTTCTGCGCGGGACCTTCGATCGCTGGCGCCTGATCCGCCCCGAGCCGCAGGTCACCTTCGTGTTCGACGTTCCGTTCTACGATCCGCAGGTGATTCCCCAGCCGACGCTGGCGCAGGCCCTGACCAACCTGCTCAACAACGCCGCCGATGCCTCCGCGGTGGCGGGCAGCGCGTGGGTCGGCGTGCGCTGCCAGGCCAGCCGCGAGTGGCTGACCGTCACCATCGACGACAACGGTCCGGGCCTGCCGGACAGCCAGCGCGAAAGCGCCGGCCGCGGCCTGGCGTCGACCAAGCCGGACGGCTTCGGCCTCGGGCTGGTGCT
>JBFHQK010000261.1:0-3771 GCA_041592255.1 Fontimonas sp. | reverse complement strand
GGGAGCGATCGGCCGCTGGCAAGCTGGTCCCGCGCGCCGGCAGCCGCTGGCGGCTGCTGGCGAAGATTTTCGCCAATCCGGATCTGCCGCAGATCGACGACTACTACGAACCCTTCGACTTCGATTACCAGCACCTGCACAGCGCCCCGAGCGGTGAGCATCAGCCGACCGCGCGGCCGCGTTCGCTGATCAGCGGCCAGCGCATGCAGAAGATTCACTGGGGCCCGAACTGGGAGGAGATCCTCGGCACCGAGTTCGCCAAGCGCTCCAAGGACAAGAACTTCGACGGCGTGCAGAAGGAGATCTACGGCGCCTTCGAACAGACGTTCATGATGTATCTGCCGCGCCTGTGCGAACACTGCCTGAATCCCGCCTGCGTCGCGTCCTGTCCGTCCGGGGCGATCTACAAGCGCGAGGAGGACGGCATCGTCCTCATCGACCAGGACAAATGCCGCGGCTGGCGCATGTGCGTGTCGGCCTGTCCGTACAAGAAGATCTACTACAACTGGAAAAGCGGCAAGTCCGAGAAGTGCATCTTCTGCTATCCGCGCATCGAGGCCGGCGAGCCGACCGTGTGCTCGGAGACCTGCGTCGGCCGCATCCGCTATCTCGGCGTGATGCTCTATGACGCCGACCGCATCGCCAGCGCCGCGGCGGTGCCCAGCGAGCAGGACCTGTACCAGGCCCACCTCGACGTGTTCCTCGATCCGCAGGATCCGGCGGTGATCGCCGCGGCGCGCGCCGAGGGCATCCCCGACAGCTGGCTCGAGGCGGCCAAGGCGTCTCCGGTCTACAAGCTCGCCATCGACTGGAAGCTGGCGCTGCCGCTGCATCCCGAGTACCGCACGCTGCCGATGGTCTGGTACGTGCCGCCGCTGTCGCCGATCCAGTCGGCCGCCGACGCCGGCCGCATCGGCATGAACGGCGAGATTCCCGACGTGCGCTCGCTGCGCATCCCGGTGCGCTATCTCGCCAACCTGCTGACCGCCGGCGACGAAGCGCCGGTGATCCAGGCGCTGGAACGGATTCTGGCGATGCGCGCCTGGCGGCGCGCGCGCAACGTCGATGGCATCGAAGATGTGGAGGTGCTGACCAAGGCCGGACTCAGCGTCGCACAGGCCGAGGAGATGTACCGCTACCTCGCCATCGCCAACTACGAAGACCGCTTCGTCATCCCGTCCGCACACCGCGAGTACGCCAACGATGCCTTTGGCGAGCGGGGCGGCTGCGGTTTCAGCTTCGGCAATGGCTGCAGCGGCTCCACCGCCGAAGTGCTGTTCGGCGGACGCAAGCAGACGGTCTATCAGGTGACGCCGGGGCATGCCGGCCCGCCGATGGAGCAGACATGAAAGCCCTGCAGCTGATCGGCACGTTGCTGGACTACCCCGACGCGCCGCTGTGGCAACACCGCGACGAACTGCTGGCCGCCGCAGCCGCCGCGGAGCTGCCGCCGGAGCGCGCCGCACAGCTGCGCGGCTTCGCCGCGGCGCTGCTCGCGCTCGACCCGCTGGAGGCGCAGGAGCGCTGGCTCGAACTGTTCGATCGCGGCCGGGCGATGAGCCTGCTGCTGTTCGAGCACATCCATGGCGAGTCGCGCGACCGCGGCCAGGCCATGGTCGACCTGCTGCAGACCTACCGCCGCAACGGCTTCGAACTGGACGCCCGCGAGCTGCCGGACTATCTGCCGCTGATGCTCGAGTACCTCGCGCACCGGCCGCAGGCCGACGCGCAGGACTGGCTGTCGCACCTGGCGCATGTGCTCAAGCTGCTGGCCGCGCGCGCCGGCAAACGCGAAAGCCCGTACGCGCTGTTGTTCGAGCTGCTGGTCGAGCGCGCCGAGGGCCGCGTCGAGCTCGACATCGCGCGCCGCTGCGCCCAGGCCGAAGTCCGCGACGACACGCCACAGGCCATGGACCGTGTCTGGGAAGAAGAGGCCGTGCGCTTCGGCGCCCCGCCGCCGTCCGCCGCCTGTCCGTCCCCGGCCGCCCCCAGCCCCGCCCCGCATCCTCCGACACCATGAACTACGTCCATCAGTTCGCCTTCCAGCTCTACCCTTACATCGCGCTCGCGGTCTTCCTGATCGGCAGCTGGGTGCGCTTTGACCGCGATCCCTACACCTGGCGCACCGGTTCGAGCCAGCTGCTGTCGGCACGCGGCATGCGCCTGGGCAGCAACCTGTTCCACGTCGGCGTGATCGCGATCCTGCTGGGGCACTTCGTCGGCCTGCTGACGCCGCACGCACTCTACGAGCCGTTCATCAGTTCCGCGCACAAACAGCTGCTGGCGATGCTCATCGGCGGCGTGTTCGGCGCGCTGTGCTTCGTCGGCCTGACGATCCTGCTGCTGCGCCGCATGACCAACCCGCGCATTCGCGCCACCACCAGCCGCCGCGACCTGGGGGTGCTGGGGCTGCTGTACGCACAGCTGATCCTGGGCCTGTGCAGCATCGCGGTGTCGTCCGGCCACATGGACGGCCAGCAGATGGTCAAGCTCGCCGAGTGGGCGCAGCACATCGTCACCTTCCGCTGGGGTGCTGCCGACTACATCGCCGACGCGCACTGGATCTACCGCAGCCATGTCTTCCTCGGCATGACGCTGTTCCTGATCTTTCCCTTCACGCGGCTGGTCCATGTCTGGAGCCTCCCGCTGAGCTATTTGTGGCGCCCGTATCAGTACGTGCGTCGGCGCACCGCAACCCTGCAGTACGGCCGGGGGCGCTGACCGTGAAGCTCGACACGCTGCGCCGCATGGACCAGCTGACGGGCGTATTCGTCGCCGGCACGCCGATCGCGGAGCACGCGATCGCCCGCGAGATGCAGCACCATCCGGCCCGCGATGCCGATGCGTCGCGAACCGCCGCGGCACGGGCGCTGGTGGTGCGCGAGCTGCTGCGCCGCGAGATCGAGCGCCTCGATCTCGGTGCCGCGGCAACCCCACACGGTCGCGAAACCGCGGAGGAGGCGGCGATCCGCGTGCTGCTGGAGCGCGAAGTCGATGGCACGCGCCCCGGCGACACGGAGTGCCGACGCTACTACGCGCAGAACCGCGACCGCCTGCACGCCCCGGACCGCATGCGCGCCCGCCACATCCTGCTCGCCGCCGCGCCGGACGATGCCGAGGCACGCCTCACGGCGCGCAAGGCCGCCGAAGCGATGCTCGCCGAGCTGCGTGCGCATCCCGAGCGCTTTGCCGACTTCGCGCTGCGCCATTCCGCATGCCCGTCACGCGACCAGGGCGGTGAGCTCGGCTGGCTCACCCGCGGCGCCACCACGCCCGAATTCGACCGCCAGCTGTTTGCGCTGGCTGTCGGCCTGGCCGCGCAGCCGCTCGAATCGCGCTACGGCGTGCATGTGGTCTGCGTCGACGCGATCGAACGCGGCACGCCGCTGGACTACGACACCGCGGCACCGCTGATCGCGCAGTACCTCGAACAGCAGCAGCAGCAGAACGCCGTTCATCAATACCTGCAACTCCTGTTCGAGCGCTATGCGGTCAGCGGTCTCGACGGCATTGGCGGGGCACGTGCGGCCTGATCACCGATGACAGCCCCAAGGCCAGCGCCCGATGACACCCTGCCAGCGGCCCGAGCCCGTGATAACCACGTCCACTGCAGTCCCCGCCGCCATCCAGAGCAGCACGGAGAACGCCCATGGAGTTAATGCTGGCCTACGATCACTCCCGGAACTCGCGCATCGCACTTGACGCAGTCAAACGACTGTTCGGCGCTTTGAAGCCGAATATCACGCTGATCTCCGTCATCGAAGAGCCCGG
>JBFHQK010000260.1:0-3797 GCA_041592255.1 Fontimonas sp. | reverse complement strand
TACGTGGCTTCGCCACGCTCACGGGAGCACCCACACAAATCACTTGCTCTGCTTATTAATGAACTGGCTGCCGGCTCAACTTTCTTCGTCGTCGCCGCAGCGGGAGGCGAATAATAGGGCTTTTTCGTAGGGCGTCAACGCGAGAAATGACGCGAGATTGTAAGTGCTTGACCCGTCAGTGTTTCTTGTTTGGTTGCCAGGCGTTCCGCCGGAGCCGATGCGCTGATTTTGAACATAATGTGCCCGTTTTCAGGTCATTGCGTGACCAGTGAGCTTTGCGATTGCCGCTCCGGACCGCCAAACGGCACCCTGCGCCCGCCCAATGGGCCGGGGCAACGGCGCGCCAATGAAAAAAGGCGGGGAACCCCCGCCTTTTTTCATTGCCACGCGCGCACCCTGGCCCGGTCAGCCCGGCCCGGGCACCAGCGTGGCCCGCACGAAGCGCCGCGAGCCCACCTGCAACAGATAGGTGGCGCCCGGCAGCAAGACACAGCCGCGGTCCTCCACGCGCTGCTGATCAACGCGCACCGCCCGCTGATCGACCATCCGCGCGCCTTCCGCGTTGCTCGACACCAGGCCTGCCTCCTTGAGCACGCGCGCAATCGGCAGCCCCGCATCCGGCGCCGGCAGCGTCACTTCGGCGATGTTTTCCGGCAAGCGTCCCTGCGAGAACTGCGCCACGAAGTCCCGCTGCGCCTGCTCGGCGCGTTCCGCGCCGTGGAAACGACGCACGAGTTCGCGCGCCAACTCGAACTTCACATCGCGCGGATTGGTGCCTTCCTCGACGGCTTGGCGCAGACGCTCGATCTCGCCCAGCGGCCGGAATGAAAGCAGCTCGAAATAACGCCACATCAGCGAATCGGAGATCGACATGATCTTGCCGAACATGTCGCCCGGCGCGTCATTCACGCCGACATAGTTGCCCAGGCTCTTGGACATCTTCTGCACGCCGTCGAGGCCCTCGAGGATGGGCACCGTCAGGATGCACTGCGCGGTCTGGCCGTAAGCGTGCTGCAGATGCCGCCCGACCAGCAGGTTGAACTTCTGATCCGTGCCGCCGAGCTCCACATCGGCCTTCAAGGCGACCGAGTCGTAGCCCTGCAGCAGGGGATACAGGAACTCGTGCACCGCGATCGGCTGCCCGCCCGCATAGCGCTTGGAGAAGTCGTCACGTTCGAGCATACGCGCCACGGTGTGCTGCGCCGCCAGACGGATCAGGCCCTCTGCGCCCAGGGCATCGAGCCAGCGGCTGTTGAACTCGATCGTGGTGCGTTCCGGATCGAGGATCTTGAAGACCTGCTCTTTATAGGTCTGCGCGTTTTCCTCGACCTGCGCGCGGGTCAGCGGCTTGCGCGTTTCGTTCTTGCCGGTGGGGTCGCCGATCATCCCGGTGAAATCGCCGATCAGGAAGATCGCCTCGTGGCCGGCCTCCTGGAACGCACGCAGCTTGTTCAGCAGCAAGGTGTGGCCGAGGTGCAGATCCTTGGCGGTGGGATCAAACCCGGCCTTGATGCGCAGCCGGGTGCCGCTGGCGGCGGCGGCCCGGATCCGGTCACGGAATTCGTCGCGCGGCAGGATCTCGTCGGTGCCGCGCTCAAGCTCGACGAATTCGGGGCTCATGGGATCGGGAAGAGTCATTTGCAGGTGTCCGGGGGGCCGCCCCGATGCTCAGGTTAGGTCGTAACTACCAGCGGGAAACACTTGCAAAAGCATGCAAATCCGTGTTTTCCTAACAGTTACCAACGCGTTAACTATAACGACGATCAGACGCCAGGGTGTGGACCGCACGGCGCCGTGCGGCCGTGTAGTCGTTCTTCGCGGGTCGAGAGATGAAGTTAGATTATATCCCAGCCGAGTCGGCGCCCCGCCGTTCGGCGCGTCGCTCGCTGTGGGTCGCGGTCCTGTGCGCGGTACTGCTGACGGCGGTCGCCAGCCGCGAGGGCTTCGCCAAACGCCAGAGCGTGGTGGCCGACGACGCGTTGTCGACTGAAGCCGCCGCGGTCCTCGACGCCGGCGCCGAGTCCACCTTCGCCGAGGCGATGCAATCCGCCGTCGCCGATCCCCTCGCCGCGCCCGAGGCGAGCGAGTGGATCACAGTCGAGGTCCGGCGCGGCCAGACGCTGTCGAGTATTTTCGAAAGCCAGGGCCTGGGCTTTGCCGATGCGATGAGCGTGGTCAAGCTCAGCAACGAAACGGCCCGCCTGAAGAACCTGCGCGCCGGCGACAAGCTGCTGCTGCGCAAGAGCCCGGACGATCGCCTGGAGGAGCTGCGTTTCGAGCTCGACGAAACCAACAGCCTGCAGGTGCGCCGCGACGGCAATGACCAGCTTGAAGCCGTGACGATTGCCGCCACGCTCGAGCGGCGCGAGGCCCGTGCCGCCGGGTCGATCGAGAATTCGCTGTTTCTCGACGGCCAGCGCGCCGGCCTGTCGGACCGCTTGCTGATGCAGATGGCCGACCTGTTCGGCTACGACATCGATTTCGCCCTGGACCTGCGCAGCGGTGACCGCTTCGCCGTGATCTATGAAGAGCTGTACCGCGACGGCGAGAAGCTGCGCGACGGCGACATCATCGCGGCCGAGTTCGTCAGCCGCGGCCGCGCTTTTCGCGCGGTCCGCTACGCCGACGCCGACGGCAACGTGGCCTACTACACCCCCGAAGGCGAATCGCTGCGCAAGGCCTTTCTGCGCTCGCCGGTGGACTTTGCGCGGGTCAGCTCGGGCTTCAACCTCAACCGGCGACACCCGATCCTGAACACGATCCGCGCCCACAAGGGCGTCGACTACGCCGCCGGCTCGGGCACGCCGATCCGCGCCACTGGCGACGGCCGCGTCGAGTTCATCGGCGTCAAGGGCGGTTACGGGCGTGTCGTCATCCTCAAGCACGGCTCGCAATACACCACGCTCTACGCGCACATGTCGCGTTATCGCAGCGGTCTTCAGGTCGGCGCGCGCGTCAAGCAGGGACAGGTGATCGGCTATGTCGGTGCCTCGGGCCTGGCCACCGCGCCGCATCTGCACTACGAATTCCGCATCAACGGCCTGCACAAGAATCCGATGACGGTGGCCCTGCCGCGCGCCCACCCCCTGCCCAAGCCCGCCCTGACGCGCTGGCGCGCCGAAAGTGCACCTCTGCTGGCGCAGCTCGACAGCATCGGCGAAAGTCAGGTGGCGCAGGCGCGCAGTTCACAGGCCCGCCTCGAGCCCTGAGGCGCGCGCGGATGCACGCCCTGTGCATCGGCCTGATGTCTGGGACCAGCATGGACGCGGTCGATGCCGCCTTGTGCGCATTCGACGGCACGCGCTTCAGCGGTATCCTCGACACCGCGTCGGTCCCCTACCCGGCTGCGCTGCGTTCGCAGCTGCTCGACCTGCAACGCTTGCGTAGCGCGCTGCCGGTTGCAGAGCTGTGCACCCTGGACAATGCGGTGGCTGAGTGTTTCGCCGCCGCCGCACTCAAAGTCCTGCCGCAGGCGCCCGCCGACCGCACGCGCGTGCGGGCCATCGGCTCGCACGGCCAGACCATCTTCCATGACCCCGAGCACGTGCGCTCAAGCATCCAGCTCGGCAATCCCGCGCTGATCGCCGCGCTGACCGACACCCCCGTCGTTGCCGATTTCCGCCGCAGCGACATCGCGCTCGGCGGCCATGGGGCGCCGCTGGTGCCCGCGTTCCACCACGCGCTGTTCGCCGGCGCGGACGCGCCGCGCTGCATCGTCAACATCGGCGGCATCGCCAACATCACGATTCTTCCCGGCGACGACGCTTCGGGCGCCCGCGGCTTCGATACCGGCCCGG
>JBFHQK010000259.1:0-3825 GCA_041592255.1 Fontimonas sp. | reverse complement strand
GCCACCAGCGCGCCCGCCGGCTCGCCCTGGCGCGCCCCGGGCGGCGCGCTGACCGACGGTGCCGCGCCGCTGATGCAGTCGATCGTGCCGCTGATCTTCCTGCTGTTCCTGCTCCCGGGTGTGGCCTACGGCTACCTCTCCGGCTCGGTGAAGAGCGCGCGCGACATCATCCAGGGCATGACCAAGGCCATGAGCGGCATGGGCTATTACCTGGTGATCATGTTCTTCATCGCCCAGTTCATCGCCGCCTTCGGCCAGTCCAACCTCGGCGTGCTGCTGGCGCTGGAGGGGGCGGCCGTGCTGCAGGCGCTGGCGCTGCCGGCGGCGGTGACGATCGTCGGCATCATCCTGCTGACGGCGTTCATCAACCTGTTCGTCGGCTCGGCGTCCGCCAAATGGGCGCTGCTGGCGCCGATCTTCGTGCCGATGCTGATGCAGCTGGGCATCTCGCCCGATCTGGCGCAGGCCGCCTACCGCGTCGGCGATTCGAGCACCAACATCATCACGCCGCTGATGCCGTACTTCCCGCTGGTGGTGGTGTTCTGCCAGCGCTATGTGAAAAGCACCGGGATCGGCACGGTGACCGCGATGATGCTGCCGTACTCGCTGAGTTTCCTGCTGTTGTGGAGCCTGTTCCTGCTCGCCTACTGGGGCGCCGGCATTCCGCTGGGCCTGCAGGCGAGCTACAGCTATTCGCCCTGAGGGCCTTCAGAGCAGCAGCGCGGTGGCCGCGCCCACCGCGCCCAGCGCCACCAGCGCCCGCGTGCTGAACCAGATCGCCCAGCCGATCAGCAGATTGCCGCCCCGCACCGTGCGCATGTTGGTTCCCTCCACCGGACGCCGACAGCGTCGCGTGGCGGCGCGCGCCCGGCGTTGACGCAGGTCAGGCGCTGCGGCAACTCCGGACCGCTTTGCGGCAACCCCGGATGCGGCTGCGGCGCACGGACGTCGGCCGACGTCTTCGGCGATACTGCTGCACCCTACGCCCCTGTGCTTATGCTGTTCGATCTGCTGGTCGTCGCGCTGTTGATTGTCTTGAACGGCCTGCTGGCGATGGCCGAGCTGGCGGTGCTGTCGTCGCGCGCGCCGCGCCTGCAGGCGATGCAGCGCCGGCGCGTGCCCGGCGCCGTCGCCGCGCTGCAGCTCAAGCAGCACCCCGGCCGCTTCCTCAGCAGCGTGCAGATCGGCATCACGCTGATCGGCGTGCTCGCCGGCGCGTTCAGCGGTGCGAAGCTGGCCGGCCCGCTGGCCGAGCAGCTCGCCGCACGTGGCTGGTTCGCGCATTACCACCAGGAGCTGGCGCTGGCGCTGGTGGTCGGCGCCGTGACCTATCTGTCGCTGATCGTCGGCGAACTGGTGCCCAAGCAGATTGCGCTGCGTCACCCGGAACGGGCCGCCGCGCTGGTGGCGCCGGCAATGCGGCTGCTGTCGCGGCTGGCGCTGCCACTGGTCTGGCTGCTCGACGCCTCCAGCGGATTGCTGCTGCGCCTGATGCCCAAGGCCTCCGGCGGCGGGGCCCGCGTCACCGACGAGGAGATCCATGCCGTGGTCGCCGAGGCGGCCTCCAGCGGCGTGGTCGAACCCGAGGAAAAGACCATGATCGCCGCGGTGATGCGGCTTGCCGACCGCCGCGTGCGGGCGGTGATGACGCCGCGCCAAGCGCTCGACTGGATCGACCTGAACGATCCGGTCGACATCCAGCGCGCGCAGCTGCGCGCCAGCGGCCACTCGAAGCTGGTGGTGGCGCGCGGCGACATCGACCAGTTCGTCGGTCTGATCTCGGCCAAGCGGCTGGTCGATGCGGTGCTCGACGGTGCCGCGTCGATCGATCCGGGTGCGCACGTCGAGGAGGCCCTGGTGCTGCCGGACAGCGTCGATGCGCTCGACGCCATCGCCAGCCTGAAACACAGCGCGCTGCACGCCGCACTGGTGGTCGATGAATTCGGCAGCCTGCAGGGCCTGGTCACGGTGACCGACATCCTCTCCGCGATCGCCGGCGAGTTTCATCTCGACCAGCCGCCGCCCGGCATGCTCGAACGCGACGACGGCTCGTGGCTGGTCGATGGCGAGCTGCTGGCCGACGAGCTGGCGGACCGGCTGCAGATCGAGCTGCCGGAAGCACGCGATTACGAGACCGTCGCCGGGCTGGTGCTGAACCGGCTCGGCCATCTGCCGCAGCTGGGCGAGAGTGCCTGGATCGGCAACTGGCGCTTCGAGGTGCTCGACCTCGACGGGCGGCGCATCGACAAGCTGCTGGTACGCCGCGAGTCCGGCAGCGAGGGCCCCTGAGACCGGCGGCGGGCTATTCGCGCAGGCCGGAGGGCAGCCGGGGCGACGACAGCAGGTCGGCAAACACGCGCCAGCGCTGCTGCGGATCGGCGCCGGCGACCCGCTCGACGTAGTCGCCGACGATGCGCTCGCCCAGCGAGTAGTTGACGATGTAGGCGCGGTAGCTGTCGAAAAAGCGGATCCGCTGCTGCGCGCGCGGCGCCGAATACAGCGCCTGATCCTGCAGGAAGCGCACCGTGGTCGCTGCATCGGCGCGGCCGTCCAGATACCGGCGCGCGGCCTCGATGGTCGCCGTGCCGATCATGCGCCCGGCCGCGGCCACGCTGACATAGCGTTCCGCCTCGGCCGGATCGAAGCCCGCGAGCGGGAACAGGGTGTCGCGCACGAAAGCCACCCGCTCCTCGTGCGGGAACGTCAGCGCCAGCGCATAGTCGGCGCTGCCTTCGGCGATCAGCGACTGCGGCGAGTACAAGGGATAGACGCTGTACTCGATCCAGCCGCGCCCGTTCACCAGCGCCTGCTCGAGCAGGCTGTTGTAGACATGGTGTCCCGGATAGCCCTCGTGCACCGCCAGCTCGATCGCACGCACGACCGTGAGCGGCAGTTCGGTGTTGATCTCGATCAGGCTCCGGTAGCCGCCCTGATACCAGTTGTAGGCGCTCCACGGCTTGTCGCGGACGAAGGCCAGCTCGAAGCGCTCGCCGGGGGGCAGCGCGATCTGCTGCGCGCTGCGCCGGCGCGCCTCGCCGATCGCCGCGCGCATCACCGCCTCGATGCGCGCGGGCGGAATCGCGAAACGCTCGAGATACGCGTTGTAGCGTTCACTGAGGGAGCCGGCGCCCGGCAGCAGCGCGTCGAGCGCGGCGAACTGGGCCTGCAGCTGCGCCGCGTCGAACGGCGGCGGCAGGCTGTCATACAAGGCCTGGGCCTCGGCGTCGAAGGCGAGCTGCTGCCCCTGCAGCGCCAGCGCATGCGCGCGCAGCGCCCGCAGCTGGCCGGCCAGATAGCGCTGGCGCAGCCCGCTCAGCGGGTCGTCCGCCGCCGGCAAGTCCTGCAGCGCCTGCGCGGTGGCCTGCGCCTGCGCCGCAATGTGCGGCAGCGCCCATGCCGCGGCGTCAGCCTCGGCGCGCAGGCGCGGCGGCCCGTAATAGGCGTCGACGTAGTTCGGATCGTGGCGTCCGAGCGCCAGCACCAGGCGCACGTAGTCCTCGGCAAGCCGGTTCATCGCCGCCGGCGCGGATGCGGCGGGCTGCGGGTGCGGCGCACTGCAGGCGGTAGCCATCAGGGCGGCCAACAGAGCGGTGCGGACGGGTCTGGACATGATCGGGGCGTGCGTTTCGATGAGAAGCCATGACGCCGACGCGACACGGCGGACCTCCGCGTGCGTGCGCCGGCCGGGTTTGCTGGCACAGTGCGCAAGCATAAGCTCTGCCAAGACCCGCCTGGAGCGCCACATGAACTCGCTGTCCGAATCCAGCCGCTACAGCGCCGGCGCGCAGCTGGCACACTGGCTGACCGCGCTGCTGCTGCTGGGCG
>JBFHQK010000258.1:0-3895 GCA_041592255.1 Fontimonas sp. | reverse complement strand
GCCGGCGCGCGACGTCGCGCTGGCGAGCGGCCGCCATGCCGGCAACGCGCTGCTGCAGGGGCTGCTGGTGGTGTTCCTGCTCTACTTCGTCTACCGCCGCGGCGCCGAGATCGCCATGCATATCACGCTGGCTGCGGAGCGCGCCGGCGGCAGTTTCGCGCGCGAACTGCTGGCGACGGCGCGGCGCTCGATCATGGGCGTGATGTTCAGCGTGGTCGGCGCCGGTCTGGCGCAGGCGATGGTCGCCACGCTGGGGTATGCGATTGCCGGTCTGCCCAAGCCGTTCCTGTTCGGCGCGCTGACCTTCGTGCTGTCGCTGGTCGCGTTCGGGCCGCCGATCCTGTGGGGCGGGGCCGCGATCTGGCTGTTCCGCAACGATGAACCGGGCTGGGCGGTGTTCATGGTGCTGTACGGCTTCTTCGCCATCAGCTCGGTCGACAACCTGCTCAAGCCGATGATCATCAGTCATGCCAACCGCATGTCCTTCGCCTGGACGCTGATGGGCGTGATCGGCGGGCTGCTCGCGTTCGGCGTCATGGGCGTGTTCGTCGGTCCGGCGCTGCTGGCGGTGACCGCCAGCCTGGCGCGCCACTGGCTCGAGCGCAGCCCGGCCGAGGCCTGAGGCAGGCGGCGCGCATGCGACAATGCGCGCGGTCCTCCGACTGCGCGCGTTTATGCCCCACGTCCACGCCAACGGCCTGCGGCTCGAGTACGAAAGCTTCGGCAGTCCTGCCGATCCCGCGATCCTGCTGATCATGGGCCTGGGCGGCCAGCTGGTGATGTGGCCGGAACCGTTCTGCGACACGCTCGCGCGCGCCGGCTATCGCGTGATCCGCTTCGACAACCGCGACGTTGGGCTGTCCTCGAAGCTCGATCATCTCGGCAAGCCGGCGCTGCTGCGCGCCGGTCTGGCGTACTCGCTGCGACTGCCGCTGCGCGCGCCGTACACGCTCGATGACATGGCGCTGGACACCGTCGGCCTGCTCGATGCGTTGCAGCTCAAGACCGCGCATGTGGTCGGCGTGTCGATGGGCGGCATGATCGCCCAGCTGCTCGCGGCCCGGCACGGCGCGCGTGTGCGCAGCCTGACGTCAATCATGTCGCACAGCGGCAATCCGCGCCTGCCCGGGCCGACGCTGCCGGTGCGCCTGCGCATGGTGCGCCGCCCGGCCCTGCGCGACCGCGAGGCGCTGATCGCACACGGGATCCAGACCTGGCGCATGATCGGCAGCCCCGGCTTTCGAGAGGATGCGGCGGTGCTGCGGGAGCGCGTGGCGCGCCAGATCGACCGCAACCTGCACCCGCCGGGCTTCGCGCGCCAGATGACCGCGATCATGGCCGCGCAGAGCCGGGTGCCGCTGCTGCCGCGGATCCAGGCGCCGACCCTGATCGTGCATGGCCGCCACGATCCGCTGGTGCCGGTGGCCGCAGCGCACGATCTGGCGCGGCATCTGCCCGCCGCCCGGCTCGAAATCATCGACGGCATGGGCCACGACCTGCCGCAGCCGCTGCTGCCGCGGCTGGAACAGCTGATCCTGCATCACCTCAAGCACGCCGAGCGGGCCTGCGGCGCCGCGTCGTCCGGGCGCGGTCGCGCTTGAGCGAAGCGCAGCCCTTGGATCGGCGCGTCGTCGCCGCGATCGGCCTGGGCCAGCTGCTGGCCTGGGGCAGCAGCTACTACCTGCTGGCGATCGTCGCCCGGCCGATGGCGCAGACCCTGGGCATCGCGCCGGTGTGGGTCTACGCCAGCTTCTCGGCGGCGCTGCTGGTCGCCGCCGCACTCGGCCCGGTGGTCGGCGCGCGCATTGACCGCCACGGCGGCCGGCGGGTGCTGCTGGCGTCCAACGGGGTGTTCGCCGCAGCCCTGCTGGTCCTTGCCGCCGCGCAGGACCGCAGCACGCTGCTGCTCGGTTGGCTGCTGATGGGGGCGGCGATGCCGATGGGGCTGTACGACGCGGCGTTCTCGACCGTGGTGTCGCTCTACGGCGCGCAGGCGCGGCGCGCGATCGTCGGCATCACCCTGATTGCCGGCTTCGCCAGTTCGGTGAGCTGGCCGCTGACTGCTGCGATCGCCTCGGCGGGGGGCTGGCGCGCGGCCTGCGTCGTCTGGGCGCTGCTGCACCTGAGTCTGGGCATGGCCCTGCATGCGCGCGCGGTGCCGCGGCTGACCACGCGACCGGCCTTGCATGCAACCGCACCGGCGGTCCCCGCGGCGCCGCCGCCGTCGGCGCGCACGCAGTGGGTGCTCGCCGGGGTGTTCGCCGCCAGCGGTTTCGTCTTCGCGTCGATGGCCGCGCATCTGCCGCGGCTGCTCGAAGCCGCCGGCTGCGCACCGGCGCTGGCGGTGGCCGCCGCGGCCGTGGTCGGCGTCGCCCAGGTGGCTGCGCGCTTTGCCGAAGCCGGCTGGCTGAGCCGGCTGCATCCGCTGCAGACCGCGCGCGTGTCGACCGCGCTGCACCCGCTGGGTGCGGTGTTGCTGGCCGTGTTCGGGGCGCCGGTCGCGTTCGTGTTCACCGCGCTGCACGGTGCCGGCATCGGGCTGATGACCATCGTCAAGGGCACGCTGCCGCTGGCGCTGTTCGGCGCCAGCGGCTTCGGTCGCCGCGCCGGCCAGCTCGAAGCACCGGCGCGGGTCACCCAGGCGCTGGCGCCGATCGTCTTCGGCGTCTGGATCGACGCCTGGGGCGCCGCCGTGTTGTGGCTCTCGGCGGCCATCGGTGCGCTGGCGATTGCGGGCGTCTGGAGTCTGCGCAGCCGCTGAGCGCGTCCGGCGCCGAGCGGAGTGATCCCTGCGCGACGCTTGCGCTGTGTGCGGCTCAGCGCGGGCGCCAGTAGCGCTGCATTTCCAGATAGGTGAAGGATGCCGACCAGGTCAGCAGCACGAAGCCGGCCAGCCCCTCGGTGGCCAGGATCAGGCGGATCGGACCCAGCGGGGTGAGATCGCCGTAGCCCAGGGTGGTGTAGGTCGTGGCCGACAGATAGATCGCATCGAGCAGCTGCAGTGGCGCGCTGCCGGCAATCCGCCCCAGCGTCGGGAACTGTGCGGTGAAGTAGATGCCGAGGCCGAAGATCCAGATCTCGACGGCATGCACCGCCATGATCGCGAGGATCATTCCCAGGATCCGCGCCCGCGGCCGCAGGCGCCAGGCCGGCATCGTGTAGTTGAGCCGCTCCAGCGCCTCGTAGTGTGCGAACACGGTCGTCACCACCAGCAGTGCGGTGGTGGCGACGACGATCCAGTGATCGGCGGAGGTCAGTGCGACGCGCAAACCGGAATCCGCCGTCATCGCGGATGGTCAGGGGTCGGTGCCGACAGCAGCTCGACGGCGCGTGCGGCCGCATCGATGATCGGCTCGAGCACCAGGTCGGCGCCCGCCTCAAGCAGCGCCGCGCGATGGTGCGCGTGGTGCGATGCCACCGCAATGCGGCCGCCAAAGCCGGCGGCGCGCAGCGCCTGCACGATGGCCAGGCGGGTGTCGTCGTGCATCAGTCCGGTCAGATGCACCGGGATCGTCGATACCGCCCAGGTGGCCTGCCGCAGCGGCAGGCTGGCGAGGAATTCGGCATCCGTGGCGTCGCCGTACTCGACGTCGAACGGCAGTTCGCGGCGCTGCCGCACGATGGCCGGGTTGAAGTCCACGCCGAGCACGCGCGTGCCGCGCTGCTGCAGACGCGCCGCGATCGCGGTGCCCAGGCGGCCCAGGCCGAACAGCACCACGTCATAGCGCCGGCCCTGCAGCAGCGCGCCTTCCTGCGGCTCGCGCGGGGTCTCGCGACGCTCGAATCCACCCAGCAGCGGCTCGCACCACTCGTAGAGCTTGTGCGAGTACGTGATCATGTACGTGGACACCGCGATGGTGATGAGTCCGACCAGCGTCACCAGCGCCAGCGCGCT
>JBFHQK010000257.1:0-3925 GCA_041592255.1 Fontimonas sp. | reverse complement strand
GGCGATGCCGCCGCCCATGATGCCGGCGCCCAGCACGGCGGCCTGCTCGACCTTCTTGCCGAGCTTGACGTAGCCCTTGCCCTTCTTCTTGATCAGCTGGTCGTTGAGGAACAGCCCGATCAGCGCGTCGGCCTGCGTGGTCTTGGCGACCTTGGCAAAACCCTGGCCTTCGATCTTGAGCGCGTCATCGCGCGACTTGCCGGCGGCCTTCTGGATCGCCTTCACCGCCTCGACCGGCGCCGGATAGTTCTTGCCCGCCTTGCCCTGGATGAAGGGGATGGCGGTGCCGAACACCATCATGCCCTCGATCGCGTCGAGCTTGAGCGGACCCTTCTTCTGCGCCCGGCGCGCCTGCCAGTCGTACTTGCCCTCGGCCGCCTGCTGCACCAGCTTGATCGCTGCGGCCTTGACCTTGTCAGCGGCCACCACGGCATCGACGGCGTGGATCTTGAGCGCGGCGTCAGCCTTGATCTGGTCGCCACCGGCAATCCATTCGATGGCGTTGTCGGCGCCGACCAGGCGCGGGAAGCGCACGGTGCCGCCAAAGCCCGGGAAGATGCCCAGCTTCACTTCCGGAAAGCCGACCTGTGCGGTGGCGGCGAGCACGCGATAGTCGGTGGTCAGCGCCATCTCGAAGCCGCCGCCCAGCGCGATGCCATTGATCGCGGTGCACGACGGAAACGGCAGATCCTCGATCGCGCTGAACACCTTGTTGGCTTCGAACGCCCAGGCGGCGATCTCTTCTTCCGACTTCTGGAAGTTGCCGCCAAACTCGGTGATGTCGGCGCCGACGATGAACACGTCCTTGGCGCTGGTGACGATCAGGCCCTTGATGCCGGATGCCTTGGCCAGCGCTGCACCGGCCTCCTGCAGCTCCTGCACGGTGCGCGCATCGAACTTGTTGATCGCGTCTTCCTTGCGATCGAAGCACAGCTCGGCGATGCCGCCGTCGAGCAGGGTTACTCGGATGGACTGCCCTTGATACATGGGTGGGTCACCTCTGGATGGATGAAAAGCTGTCGCACGGGAGCGGGCGTGGTGTCGGCAGGAAATGCCGTCATGCCGCTGCGGTCGATCGCAAACCCGTGCCCGGAAACGAAGGTCGGCAATCTTAGCCCCCGGCATCCGCTGCCGTAAACCGCAGCCACCACCGATAATTCATCACTTCCGGCCGCCGGCAACGCCGCGTGCGGCGCTGCGGCTGCCACCGTGGACATTTTTTTGACAGCGCACCAGGCGAGTCCTACACTCGCCGACAACTTTTCGGGGGAAAAGTCAAGGGAGCGCCCATGGCTGCCAGCCACCGGCAGTCCGCGAGGAGAAACGAGCTGGACCACACCAGCCAGCGGTCAGGCGAATCGTCTGGCCCCCGCATCGCCGTGCCGGCGCCTGTCGCCGCGGCACGTCCGTCCCCTGCGTCCCGCATTCCGCGCGGACCTGCCTCCAGATCTTTGCGTACCGGCGCCCCAGGCGCGGGCGCTACACCGTATTGCGCGTCCTGTTGCAGCCGCGCATTTTCCCGGCCCTGGCGGCCGCACCACGTATGGAGCTTGTCACGCTTATGAAGAAGTCTGCGAAGAAAGGCAGCACCAAGGCCGCCAAGAAGGCCACGGGCAAGAAGGTCACGGTGAAGAAGGCTGCAGCCAAGAAGCCGGCCGCGCGCAAGCCGGTGGCGAAGAAGGCGGCGGCCAAGAAGCCGGTGGCGAAGAAGCCCGTCGCCAAGAAGGCCGCCGCAAAGAAATCCACCCTCAAAGCCAAAGCCACCAAGGCGCTGAGCCAGGTCAAGGCCAAGGCCAAGAAGGCCGTGGCCAAGGCGCGCTCCACCGCGAAGAAGGATCTCGCCCTGGCCAAGAAGGCGGTCAAGAAGGCCAAGACCACGGTGAAGAAAGACATCGCCAAGGCCAAGAAGGCGGTGCACAAAGTCGAAACCCAGGCCAAGGCCCGCGTCAAACAGGTCGAGCACAAGGTCGCCGAGGCCGCGGCTCCGGTGGTCGCCGCCGCACAGTCGATCACGCCCTCGCCGCTGTCCCGCGCATTCCTGGCGACGTCGCAGGGCAAGAAGGAAGCCGCGGAACTGGGCATCGGGCACGGCGAGACGCCGGCCGCCAGCGGCGACGACGGCGCGACGCCGCGCAACTGAAGGCCGCTTGCGCCGGAACGCTCCGGTGCGCCGCTACATAAAGCCCGCCGCACCGGCGGGCTTTGTCTTTGGTCCGCCGCCGGTCACAATTGCGAGGAAACTCCATCCGTCCATCCGCATGAGCCTCTCGCTCGATCAGAGCACCGAACTGTGCAGCCTGCTGGCCGACGCCAGCCGCGTGCGCCTGCTGCTGCTGCTCGAACAGCATGAACTGAGTGTCGCCGAGCTGACCGGCGTCACCGGCCTCGCGCAGAGCCGGGTCTCGACGCATCTGGCGCGCCTCAAGCGCGCCGGACTGGTGCAGGACAAGCGCTCCGGCAATGCGGCGCTGTACTCGCTGGTGGCCTCGCAGAGCGCGGCCGCGTCGCTGTGGTCGCTGCTGCGGGGCCGTCTCGACGACAGTCAGCTGCGCGTCGACCATGAACGCGCCGAGCAGGTCATCGCCGCGCGCAAGCATGGGCTGACCTGGGCCGAGTCGGTCGCCGGGCGCATGGAGCTGCACTACTCGCCGGGCCGCACCTGGGAGGCGACCGCGCGCGCGCTGATCGGCCTGCTGCAACTGGGCGACGTCGTCGACATCGCCTGCGGCGACGGTGTGCTCGCCGAGCTCATCGCCGCGCACGCCCGCAGCGTGACCGGCGTCGACATCAGCGCCACCGTGATCGCCGCCGCGCGCAAGCGCCTGGCCGATCTGCGCAATGTCGAGTTCTGCGAGGCCGACATGCACGCGCTGCCGCTGCCGACGGCGAGCTTCGACCATGTGTTTCTGATGCACGCGCTGTCGTACACCCGCGAGCCGCAGCAGGTGCTGCGCGAGGCGGTGCGCCTGCTGCGCCCCGGCGGCCGCCTGATCGTGGCCGCCCTGGCCGAGCACGGCCACGAGTAGACGATGCGCGCCTACGATCACCTCAATCTGGGCATCGCACCCGAGCGGCTGCGCGCCCTGATGGCGGCCAGCGGCCTGACGGTGGAAAGCTGCCGGGTGAGCTCGCGCGAAGCGCGCCCGCCGTATTTCGAAGTGATCACCGCGCTCGGCGTCGCGCCCGCGTCCGGCCGGCGCCGATAGAACTCACCAGCCGACGACCCGGCGCCGGCGCAGCAGACAGCCGCTGGGCCCGTCGGCCGGCAGCCGCGCTGCCCACACCACGTCGGCGGCGGCGGCTTCGACGCTGCGCGTCGCCGAGGGCCCGCCCATGCGCGTGCGCACCCAGCCGGGATCGACCGCGTTGACTTTGACATCGCCCACGGCGACCTGCGCCAGCTTGACGGTGATGGCACCGAGCGCGGCCTTGGAGATGCTGTAGGCCGCAGGCCCACCCAGGCCGGAGGCGAAACTGCCAAAGCCGCTGCTCAGGCAGACAATCCGGCCGTAGCCCCGCGCCAGCATGCCGGGCATCCATGCGCGCGCGCACCACAGCGCGCCGAGCGCATTGACCTGCAGCGCGTCAACAAAGGCCTGCGGCGGACTCGCCAGCACATCGCCCTGGCTGATCACACCCGCGTTGTTGATCAGCAGGTCGATGCGCACCCCGCGTTCGCTCAACACCGCCGCACACGCCGCGACGCTCTCGGGGCTGGCGACGTCAAGAACCACCGGCTGCACCTGCAGCCCTTCGTCCGCGAGCCGGCCGATCGCCGCCGCCATGGCGGCCGGCTCGCGTGCGGCCAGATGCACCTGCACGCCGGCGCGCGCCAGCTGGCGCACGACTTCCAGGCCAATACCGCGATTGGCGCCGGTCACCAGTGCGCCGACCGCGCTCACGCGCCCGCCCCCGGACGCGCCGC
>JBFHQK010000256.1:0-3943 GCA_041592255.1 Fontimonas sp. | reverse complement strand
GGGTGACGCGGCGAAGCCGCCGCCATGCGAAAATGGCGCCCCGGCATCGCCGGTCGGCGATCTTGACCCAAGGATTTTCATGTCTGTAACCGTATTGCCCGGCGCCGAGAGCCTGTCGGCTTTCCGCATTGCGCGCCTGCTCTCCGAACTGCGCGCGCACGCGCCGGCCCTGCAGGCCATCGAGGTCCGCGACCTCTACCTGGTCGATGCCGATGGTGTGCCCGAGGCGGCGTTGCGGCGCCTGCTGGGTGACGGCCCGGCCGCCATCGCGCCGGCAGACCTGGTGCTGTATGTCGTGCCGCGGGTGGGCACGACCTCGCCGTGGTCGAGCAAGGCCACCGACATCGCCCGCGTCTGCGGCCTGGCCGGGGTGCGCCGCATCGAGCACGGCCGCGCCTATCGCCTGACCGGCGTGCGCGAGCTGCCGGCGGCGGCGTGGGCCGCGCTGCACGATCCGATGATGGAGTCGGTGCTGTTGCACGCCGACCAGCTGCAGCAGGTGTTCGATCCCCAGCCGCGGCGCGGCCTGCGCACGGTGGAGGTGCTCGCCGGCGGTGCCGCCGCGCTGGTGGCGGCCAACCGCGAATGGGGGCTGGCGCTGTCGGACGACGAGATCGCCTATCTCGCGGATCACTATCAGCGCGCCGGCCGCAACCCGACCGACGCCGAGCTGATGATGTTCGCGCAGGTCAACAGCGAGCATTGCCGGCACAAAATCTTCAACGCCGAATTCACCGTTGACGGCGTGCCGCAGCCGCACTCGCTGTTCCAGATGATCCGCATGACGCACGCGGCGTCGCCGCAGGGCGTGCTCTCGGCGTACAAGGACAATGCCGCCGTCGTCGAAGGGCCTGCGGCGATGCGCTGGTTTGCCGAGTCGGACCGGGTCTGGCGCGCGCACGACGAGCCGGTGCACCTGCTGATGAAGGTCGAGACGCACAACCATCCGACCGGCATCTCGCCGCATCCGGGCGCCGGGACCGGTGCCGGCGGCGAGATCCGCGACGAGGCGGCGACCGGCCGCGGCGGCAAGCCCAAGGCCGGTTTGAGCGGATTCTCGGTGGCCAACCTGCGCATTCCCGGGTTTGAACAGCCGTGGGAAAGCGACGCTGCGCTGCTGGCCCAGGGGCGCCCGCCGCGCATGGCCAGCGCGCTGCAGATCATGATCGAAGGCCCGATCGGCGCGGCCGCCTACAACAACGAGTTCGGCCGCCCCAATCTCAACGGTTACTTCCGCAGCTACGAGCAGATCAGCCCGGACGCGCGCAACCGCGGCTATCACAAGCCGATCATGATCGCGGGCGGCTACGGCAACATCCGCGCGCCGCATGTGGAGAAGCTGCCGGTCATCGAGGGGGCGCAGCTGGTCGTGCTCGGCGGGCCGGCGATGCTGATCGGACTGGGCGGCGGCGCGGCATCGTCGATGGCCACCGGCAGCAGCACCGCCGCGCTCGATTTTGCCTCGGTGCAGCGCGCCAATCCCGAACTGGAGCGCCGCTGCCAGGAGGTCGTCGATGCCTGCTGGGCGCTCGGCGAGCACAACCCGATTCTGTCGATCCACGACGTCGGCGCCGGTGGCATTTCCAACGCGCTGCCGGAGCTGGTGCACGCCGATGACCGCGGCGGCCGCTTCCAGCTGCGCGACGTGTTCTGCGCCGACCCGGCGCTGTCGCCGATGGAGATCTGGTGCAACGAGTCGCAGGAGCGCTATGTGCTCGCGATTGCGCCCGATGCGGTGGCGCGCTTTGCCGCGCTGTGCGCGCGCGAGCGCTGTCCGTATGCCGTGGTCGGCACCGCCACCGCCGAGCGCCGGCTGCTGGTCGAGGATCGCGTCGAGCAGCGGCCGGCGGTGGACATGCCGATGGAGGTGCTGCTGGGCAAGCCGCCGCGCATGCAGCGCAGCACCCAGCGCCAGCCGGTGAACTTTCCGCCGCTGGACGTCGCCGGCATCGATCCGGCCGAGGCGGTGCGCCGGCTGCTGGCGCTGCCGGCGGTGGCATCGAAGAGCTTCCTGATCACGATCGGCGACCGCAGCGTCGGCGGCCTGACCGTGCGCGACCAGATGGTCGGACCCTGGCAGGTGCCGGTGGCCGACTGCGCGGTGACCGCGACCGGTTTCGAGGCCACCACGGGCGAGGCCATGGCGATGGGCGAGCGCACGCCGCTGGCGCTGCTCGACGCGCCGGCGTCCGGGCGCATGGCGGTGGCCGAGGCGGTGCTCAACATCGCGGCCGCGCCGATCGCCCAGCTGTCCGACGTGCGCCTGTCGGCGAACTGGATGGCGGCCTGCGGGCAGGGCGACGAGGACGCACGGCTGTTCGACACCGTGCGCGCGGTCGGCGCCGAACTGTGCCCGCAGCTCGGCATCGCGATTCCGGTCGGCAAGGACTCGCTGTCGATGAAGAGCGTGTGGGAGCACGACGGGCAGACGCGCGCGCAGACGGCGCCGCTGTCGCTGATCGTCTCGGCGTTCGCGCCGGTGGCCGACGTGCGCCGTGTGCTCACCCCCCAGCTGGTGACCGATGCCGGCGACACCCGGCTGCTGCTGGTCGATCTGGGCAATGGCCGCAACCGCCTGGGCGGCTCGGCGCTGGCCCAGGTTTACGCGCAGGTCGGCGACATCGCCCCGGATCTCGACCAGCCGGCGCAGCTCAAGGCTGCGTTTGCGGCCGTCCAGCAGCTCAACGCCCAGGGGCGCCTGCTCGCTTACCACGACCGCAGCGACGGCGGCCTGTTCGTCACCCTCGCGGAAATGGCCTTTGCCGGCCACTGCGGCCTGAGCATCGACCTTGGCGGGCTCGGCGCCGATGCGATCGCCGCACTGTTCAGCGAGGAGCTGGGTTTTGTCGTGCAGGTGCGCGCGGCGGATGCCGCCGCGGTGCTGGCCGAGCTGGCCGAAGGCGGACTGGCAGCGCACGAGCTGGGCGCTGTGCAGGCTGGCGACGCGCTGGTGGTGCGCAGCGGCGGCCGCGTGCTGGTGCAGGCGTCGCGCGCGTCGCTGCACAAGGCCTGGGCGGAAACCAGCTATCGCATCGCCGCGCTGCGCGACGACCCGGACTGCGCGCGCGAGGAGTTCGACGCGGTCGGTGCCAAGGACGATCCGGGCCTGCGCGTGGCACTGAGCTTCGATCCCGCGCCCCTGTCGCTGCATCTTCCGCGGCGGCCCCAAGTCGCGATCCTGCGCGAGCAGGGGGTCAACAGCCAGTACGAGATGGCGTATGCCTTCCACGCCGCCGGCTTCGAGGCCGTCGACGTGCACATGACCGACCTCCTCGAGGCGCGCGTGCGGCTGGCGGACTTCGCCGGCGTGGTCGCCTGCGGCGGATTTTCCTATGGCGATGTGCTCGGCGCCGGCCAGGGCTGGGCAAAGACGATTCTGTTCAACGAGCGCGCGCGCGCCGAGTTCGCGGACTTCCTCGCCCGCGAGGATCGCTTCGCGCTGGGCGTCTGCAACGGCTGCCAGATGTTTGCGGCGCTGAAGTCGATCGTGCCGGGCGCGGCGCACTGGCCGAGCTTCCGGCGCAATCGCAGCGAGCAGTTCGAGGCGCGCTGGTCGCAGGTCGAGATCGGCGAGTCGAAATCGCTGTTCTTTGCCGGCATGGCCGGCTCGCGTCTGCCCATCGTGGTGGCGCACGGCGAGGGCCGCGCGGCGTTCGAGCAGCCCGAGCATCTGGCGCAGCTCGAGGCTGGCGGTCAGGTGGCGATGCGCTTTATCGATGGCGCCGGCGCGCCGGCGCAGCGTTATCCGGCCAACCCGAACGGCTCCCCCGGCGGGATCACCGCGATCTGCAACGCCGACGGGCGCGTGACGATCCTGATGCCGCATCCGGAGCGCACGGTGCACGGCGTCACCGGTTCGTGGTGGCCGCAGCGCAGCGCCGCCCGGACGCCGTGGTTCAGGATGTTCGAGAACGCCAGGAAGTGGGTCGTCTGACGGCGACCC
>JBFHQK010000255.1:0-3957 GCA_041592255.1 Fontimonas sp. | reverse complement strand
TTCGATGCCGGACCGTCTCAGCGCACGATTTCTGCTCACGGCAGATCCATTATCCCGGCGGCACTTTTCCATTTTCTGTAACCGTGACATGCAACATCTGAGCCGTGTTTCAGCGCCGGTTCAATGGCTTAGTGACATTTTCTGTATAATGGTGGACTTTGCCCGTCGGCTGATGTCGGCGCGCTCCGCTTTCAATACCAAGGGAGACCGCGCATGCTGCTTGCCACCGATCTCGATGGCACCTTTCTCGCTGGGTCCGCCGAGGACCGGCTCCGCCTCTACCAACTCATCACGGCGCACCCGGACATCCAGCTCGCCTATGTCACCGGGCGCGGCCTCGAATCCGTGCTGCCGCTGCTGTCCGATCCGACCCTGCCGGCGCCGGACTATGTGATCTGCGATGTCGGCGCCACTGTCGTCGACGGCACGACCCAGCAGCCGGTGCAACCGCTGCAGGCGCAGATCGACGCGCGCTGGCCCGGCGATCAGGTCATCGTCAATGCGCTGGCCGGCATCGACGGCATCGAGCGCCAGGACGTGCCGCAGGAGCGCCGCTGCTCGTACTTCTGCGCATCGTCGGCCGTGACCGACGTGCTGCGCAGCACCGTCGAAGCGCTCGGCTGCGATCTGCTGTACTCGGCCGACCGCTATCTCGACGTGCTGCCGCCCGGGGTCAACAAGGGCTCGACGCTGCGCGCCCTGGTGCAACAGCTGGGGCTCGACACGGATGCGGTGCTGGTGGCCGGTGACACCCTCAACGATCTGTCGATGTACCAGAGCGGCTTCAAGGGTGTCTGCGTCGGCCAGTCCGAGGACGGCCTGCTGCGCGCAACGCAGAACCAGGCGCGCGTGCTGCACGCCAGCAGCCGGGGCTGCGGCGGCATCCTCGAAGCGATCGAACACTTCGGCTTTCTCGGCGCCCGGAGCATGCAGCAGCATCAGCCACCGACGCGCGCACCCGGAAAGTCCGAGCTGCTGATCGTCTATCACCGCCTGCCCTACGAGGAGTTCGTTGACAAAGGCGAGATCAAGCGGCGGCGGCCCTCCTCGCCCAACGGCATCATTCCGACGCTGATGAGCTTCTTCAACGACGGCCGCACCGGGTCGTGGGTGGCGTGGTCGGTGCGCGACCCCAAACAGGGGGATTTCGAGGAATACACCCAATTCGACGCCGAGCGCTATCCGAACCTGACGGTGTCGCGCGTGCCGCTGAGCAAGCAGGAGGTCGATGTCTTCTACCGGAACTTCTCGAAGGAAGCGTTCTGGCCGCTGCTGCACACGTTCTGGGAACGGGCGCGCTTCCGCGAGGATCACTGGCAGGTGTTCCTGCGCGCCAATCGCGCCTTCGCCGAGCGCGTCGCCCGCGATGCCGCCCATGGCGCCACCGTGTGGCTGCACGATTACAACCTGTGGATGGTACCCGCCGCGCTGCGCGAGCTGCGACCGGACCTGAAGATCGCGTTCTTCCATCACACCTACTTCCCGTCGGCGGACGTGTTCAATGTCGTGCCGTGGCGCCGCGCGATCATCGGCAGCCTGCTGCAGTGCGACTACATCGGCTTCCACATCCCGCGCCAGGTCGAGAACTTCGTCGACGTGGTGCGCGGCACCACGCCGATGCGGGTGCTCGAGGAGACCGGCGCCGCCCCCCGCTTCCTGACCTACGGCTGCGCGGTCGGCCTCGATCGCTACGCCACCGCCATCGAAGCCGGCCATCGCGTCGTGCGCCTGGGCGCCCACCCGGTGGGCCTGGATGTCCCGCGGGTGCAGGCCGCTCTCGAGCGCAGTGACGTGCGCGCACGCATGCAGCAGCTGCGCGAGGACCTGGCCGGCACGCGCATGCTGCTGTCGGTCGAGCGGCTCGATTACACCAAGGGCACGCTGGAAAAGCTGCAGGCGTTCGAGCGCATGCTCGGCGCCCACTCCGAGCTGCACGGCAAGGTCACGCTGATGACCGTCTGCGTCCCTGCCGCGCGCGAGATGACGGTCTACCGGCAGCTGCAGACGCAGATCGAGCAGGCCGTGGGGCGCATCAACGGCCAGTACTCGCGCGTCGGCTGGACCCCGGTGCAGTTTTTCTTCCGCGCGCTGCCGTTCGAGGAACTGCTCGCCTACTACGCGATGGCCGACGTGATGTGGATCACGCCACTGCGCGACGGCCTCAACCTCGTCGCCAAGGAGTTCGTCGCGGTACAGGGCCTGACCGGCGGCCGCGGCGTGCTGGTGCTGTCCGAATTCGCCGGCGCCGCCGCCGAACTCAAGGGCGCGGTGCTGACCAATCCGCATGACGTCAACGACCTGACCCAGGCCTGCTATCTGGCGCTGAACATGGGAACCGCCGAGGCGCAGGCGCGCCTGCGGCAGATGTTCGACATCGTGCAGCACTACGACAACCGGCGCTGGAGCGAGGACTTCGTCGAGGCGATCAACACGCCGCCCCCTGACGCCGACGCAGCGCAGCGCCTGGCCTCGTAGCCCGCGATCTCGGCGCGGCAGCGGCGCATCACCGGCGTCGCTGCCGCGCTGGCGACCCGCCGGTTGGGCACTGCATGGGGGGGGCTCGGCCGCTGCGGCCAGCGCACCGGCCGGCGTGCAGCGTGCCGGTTCACCATCCACCACACCCGCACATCGCCGATTGGTCAAGCCGCCACGGCTGCGGCACCATGCGGTGTCGGCGTTTTGCAACTGCGCTCCAGGGGCTTGAATGATCTCAGTGGTCAGCTCGATTTCGTCGCTGCTTCTCGGCGCGGCGATCCTGCTCGTTGGCAACGGCCTGATCGGAACGCTGCTGGCCTTGCGCGCCTCGATGGAGGGCTTCTCCGACGGCGTGATCGGCGTGGTGATGTCGGGTTATTTCGTTGGCTTTCTGAGCGGCACCTTCGTCGCGCCGCATGCGGTGATGCGCGTGGGACATATCCGTGCCTTCGCGCTGTTCGCCGCCATCGCCTCGGCGGCGGCAATCATGCATGCACTGGTGGTCGACCCGTGGACCTGGACGGCGCTGCGCATCCTCATGGGCAGCTGCCTCGTCGGCCTGTACATGGTCATCGAAAGCTGGCTCAACGCGCTCGCCCCCGCCGAGCGTCGCGGCAAGATCTTTGCCGCCTACATGGCGGTCAACTTTCTCGCCATGGCGCTGGGTCAGAACCTGATCCGGCTGTACTCGCCGGCGGGGTTCGAGCTATTCGGCATCGTCGCGATGCTGCTGTCGCTGTCGCTGGTGCCGATCGCGCTGACCCGCATCACGCAGCCGGCGCCGGTGCGACAGCCGCGCATGAGCCTGCGCCGGCTCCACCGCGCGTCGCCGTCGGGCATCGCCGGCGCGTTCGGCTCGGGCCTGGCGATGAGTGCGTTCTGGGGCCTGGGTCCGGTCATGGCGCAGCGCCTGGGTTTCGACGATGCGCGGGTCGCCGCGTTCATGACCGCAACGATCCTCGGCGGCGCGCTGATCCAGTGGCCGGTCGGGCACTGGTCGGACCGGCACGACCGGCGCCTGATGCTCGCCATGATCACCGCCGGCGCCTGCGGCTGCGCGCTGCTGGCGTTTCTCGCCGCCGGCATCGGCGGCTGGCCGTTGCTGGGCGCGATGTTCGCGTTCGGCGGCCTGGCCTTCACCGTCTACCCGGTCAGCGTCGCGCTCGCCAATGACTTCCTGGCGCCGGACGATCTGCTGCAGGGCGCGAGCGGCATGCTGCTGATCCACGGCATCGGCGCGGTGATCGGCCCGAGCCTGGCCGGCGTGCTGATGGACCTTGCCGGACCGCGCGGCCTGCTGCTGCACTTCGCGTGGATTTACGCGCTGCTGTCGGCCACCGTCTGGCTGCGCTTTCGCCGATCCGGCTATACCAACACGGCACATGCGCACTTCGCACCGATGGTGCGCACGTCGACCGCCGCGCTCGAGATGCTGGCCCCCGAGCCGCCGGCGCCGGCGGCCGAGGCGCCCGCGGCGGAGGG
>JBFHQK010000254.1:0-3991 GCA_041592255.1 Fontimonas sp. | reverse complement strand
GAGCTCGGGGAAGATCACCTCGGCGTAGACGCCGTCGAGATCCATCGCCTTGAGCTTGCCCTCGGGATTGAAGTGCCCCGGATCCTTGGACGCTTCCGGATCGACGAAGTCCTCGAGCTCGAGATTCTTCTGGCCGCCACGCAGCACCTTGGCGGCGTAGTCCTCGGCTTTGCGGTTGGCTTCGTCCCAGACCGCGTGCATCTCCTTGCGCAGACGCGCCTTGATCCATTCGTCGGTGAAATGGACATGGGAATCGACCGAGACGAGGCGGTCGTTGGACAGTTCAGTGCTGTTCATTGGAAAGACTCCGGGTGGTGTGTGGACGTGAAGAAATGGGGTGTTCGGCTCAGAGGCCGAAGGCGTGCTGCAGCTCGGGGTGCTGGTCGAGGCCGAGGTTGATCTCGATGATGCGGCGCTGGGTTAGCTTCTCCGGCACCGCGTGTGCGTCGGTGTAGAACTGCTCGTACCACTCGCGCAGTTGCAGGATCGGGCCGTCACCGGCGCACAGCAGCGGGTTGTCGACGCGAATCTTGTTGTGCCAGACGGCGACATCCTCGGTGAAGGCCTGAATCGCCAGCTCGGTGTACTGCGCGGCCATCTGCTGGTTCTGCTCTTCGCTGAGCGAGCCGATCTTCTTGACCTTGACGGCAAAGCGCAGCTCGAAGTGTTGCTGGTCGATCGGCAGATGGCTGACGTGCAGAATCGATTCGATCGGCATGCCCTCGGCCTCGCCGGTCATGCTGCAGATCAGCACGGCCGGGCCGAAGTAGGTGGCGACCGTGGTCAGATGGTTGCGGGTGCCGCCGAGTCGCTCGTTGACGCCGACCATCACCTGCGTGGCCTTGTGACCGTCGTAGATGTTGGCGAAGTACTTGACGTTGGAGGAGCCGTGCACCGGGCCGAAGTGGCCGAGGTCGGCGAGGTTGTCGACCAGTTCGCGGCAGTTGTTGTCGATCACCCAGCGCGACATCGACCAGTCCGACCACTGGTCCGAAAACGCCTGCGGCAGACGCGGGATGTCCAGCTCCAGCGGCGGCGGCGCACCCTCGGGGTCGTTCCAGACGAACAGCAGCTGGTTCTGCTCCAGCGTCGGCCAGGCACGCACGCGCGCCTTGGGCGGGATCGTCTTGCTGTAGGGGATGTGCGTGCAGGCGCCGTCGCCGCCAAACCCCCAGCCGTGGAAGCGGCAGACGACGGTGTTGCCCTCGATGCGGCCGATGGACAGATCGGCGCCCATGTGCGGGCACCATGCGTTGATGACGTGAACGTTGCCGTCCTCGCCCTGGAACGCCACCAGACGCGTGCCAAAGGCGCTGATGCCATGCGGCTTGCCGTCGCGGTAATCGCTGGCCAGCCCCAGGCAATGCCAGCCGCGCGCATAGCGGTCGGGCATCGGTCGGGTTTCGATGGTGTGAATGGGCTTGGCTGCACTGGCGCAAGGGATGCTGCTGACCATGTTTCGGACTCCGGCGGGCGTGGAGCCGACTGTCGGCGCTCGGTGCCGGCACCAGCCTCCTCCGTTCGAATGAAATGCACCTTCCCGCGATTGACGCAGGTCAATGACGGGCGCAGTCGGGGGTCTGTAAACGCGCGCGACGCTGCCGCGGCGTATATATAAGGCTCTGATCTTCTGATGGTTTTATCGGGTGTCGGCGCTGGTGCGCGGAATCCGACACCGCACCGCGGTAGTCATTTCGGATGAGTCTTGGCGCAGGGCCTGCGGCGATAAGTACGCCGCCCGCCATGGAGACTTTCACGATGCAAGCCAAGACCCACACTGTTCTCAATCAACCCACCGCGCAGCAGCTGGTACAGCGCGCCCGCGATCTGCTGCCGGCATTGCGCGAGCGCGCACCGCGCGCGGAGCGGCAGCGGCGCGTGCCAGAGGAAACCGTGCGCGAGATGCAGCAGGCAGGTCTGTTTCGCGTCCTGCAGTCGCGCCGCTACGGCGGTTACGAGATGGATCCGGAGGTGTTCTACGACATCCAGCTGACGCTCGCGCAGGGTTGCATGTCCACCGCGTGGATCTACGGCGTGATCGCCGTGCACAACTGGCAGATGGCGCTGTTCGACGATCGCGCGAGCCAGGAGGTCTGGCGCGACGACACCTCGGTGCTGATCGCGTCGAGCTACATGCCCAAGGGGCAGGTGCAGCGTGTCGAGGGGGGCTTCCGGTTCAGCGGCCGCTGGGGCTACTCGAGCGGCGTCGATCACTGCCAGTGGGTGCTGCTCGGCGGCTTGGTGCCGGCGGCCGACGGCAAGGGCGCGCCCGAGTACCGTACGTTCCTGGTGCCGCGCGGCGACTTCGAGGTGCTCGACACCTGGGACACGATGGGACTGCGCGCGACCGGCAGCCACGACGTGGTGGTCAAGGATGCGTTCGTGCCCGAGCATCGCACTCACAAGTCGGCCGATGGCTTCGCCGGCACCAGCCCGGGGCTGAAGATCAACTCCGCGCCGCTGTACCGCCTTCCGTTCGGACAGATCTTCGTGCGCGCGGTGTCGTCGTCGTCGATCGGGGCGCTGGACGGCGCGCTGCAGAGCTTTCGCGAATTCGCCTCGGCGCGCGTCGGTGACATGGGCACGCGCACCGCGGAGCAGGGCACTGCGCAGCTGGCCGCCGCCGAGGCCGCCGTGGCGATCGACGAGATGACGCTGGTGCTCAAGCGCAACTTTGCCGAGCTGCTCGCCGCGATCAACGACGGCCGGGCGATGGCGATCGACCGGCGACTGCACTTCCGCCTGCAGGCGGCGATGGTGGTCGAGCGCTGCGCGCAGCTGGTGTACCGGCTGTTCGTCACCTCGGGTGCGCGCGGATTGTTCAACGACAGCCCGATCGTGCGCCACTTCCTCGACATCCATGCCGGTCGCACGCATTACGCCAACAACCCCGATCTGTTCGGACGCAACTACGGCGGCGTGCTGCTGGGCCGCGACAACAGCGATTTCTTCATCTGAACGGAGGCCGCGCGATGATCCGGATCGAACAGCTGGCCTATATCGTCGCCGAGACCACCGACGTCGAGCGTTGGCGGCGATTTGCCGAGGACGTCATCGGCATGGCGGCCAGTTCCGCGCCCGACGGCGGGCTCTACCTGAAGATGGACGAGCGGCGCTTCCGCGTTGCCGTGGTGGCCGGCGATGCGGACCGCTACGCCGCATCGGGCTGGCAGGTGGCCGATGCGGATGCGTTTGCCGCCGCACTCGACACGCTGGAGCGCGCCGGCGTGGCGTTCGAGCGCGGCTCGGCGGCCTTGTGCGCCGCGCGCTGCGTGCAGGATCTGGTCAGCCTGCGCGACCCGGCCGGGAACCGGCATGAACTGAGCTGGGGCTATCAGGCGGATTTCGCGCGCTTCGTGTCACCGGCCGGCGTGCCGGCGTTCGTCACCGGCGCGCTGGGCATGGGCCACACCGTGCTGCCGGCGCCGAATTTCGACGCCACCTGGCGCTTCTTCCGCGATGTGCTCGGCTTCGGCCTGGCCGATCTCTACCGCCACCGCTACAGCGACGATCCCGCCGAGCCGCTCAAGCGCATCTACTTCACCCACTGCGCGAACGGCCGCCATCACAGCCTGGCGCTGTTCGAGGGCGAGGTGCCCAGCGGCTGCGTGCATGCAATGGTCGAGGTCGGTTCGATGGATGAAGTCGGGCGCGCCTACGACCGCATGCTCAAGCACGGGGTCAAGCTGATGGCGACGCTGGGGCGTCACGTCAACGACCAGGTGATCTCGTTCTACATGCTCACGCCGTCGAACTTCGCCCTCGAGTTCGGCTACGGCGGCGCGGTGATCGACTGGGAACGGCACAGCGTGTTCGAGGCGACCGCGGTGAGCCAGTGGGGCCACGACTTCTCGATCGGCTTTCGCTGAACCTCAGCGGCGGCGCTGGTAAGTGCCGATCAGGGTGGCCTGCGCCAGGATGTGGCCGTGCATCGCCGCTTCGAGGGCGCGCTTGTCCGGCTGCTTGAGGTCGGGCAGTTCGACGTCGAGCG
>JBFHQK010000253.1:0-4052 GCA_041592255.1 Fontimonas sp. | reverse complement strand
GCCGCCGGCGCCGTTGACCAGCAGGTTGGGGAACTTGGCCGGCAGCACGACGGGCTCGCGCGAGGATTCGTCGTAGTTGGCCTGGAAGTCGACGGTGTCGCGCTCGATATCGTCGAGGATCTCATGCGACGCCCGGGTCAGGCGCACCTCGGTGTAGCGCATCGCCGCCGGCGGATCGCCGTCCATGGAGCCGAAATTGCCTTGGCCGTCGACCAGCGGCAGGCGCATGGAGAAGTCCTGCGCCATCCGCACCATGGCGTCGTAGATCGCCTGGTCGCCATGCGGGTGGTATTTACCGATGACGTCACCGACCACGCGCGCCGATTTCTTGTACGGCTTGTTGTAGTCGTTGCCCAGCTCCTTCATCGCGTACAGCACGCGCCGGTGCACCGGCTTGAGACCGTCGCGGGCGTCCGGCAACGCGCGCCCGACGATCACGCTCATCGCGTAGTCGAGGTAGCTGCGGCGCATCTCGTCTTCGAGATTGACGCTGAGAATTTCCTTGGCGAAGTCGGTCATGTCGTGCACCTGCCACCGGCTTGCGCGCGGCAGCTTTGGGTCGAAGGCTCAGGAACTGGCGGCGGCCGCGAGGCCTGCCTTAATTGTCAATAAATTTTAACACGCCAGCGCCCGCAACAGGCGCCACCGCCGGCCTCAGCCCAGCAACGCGGCGATCGTGTCCGCCGTCGGCGCCATCAGCACGCCGCGCTCGCAGACGATGGCATCAATCAGCTCTGCCGGGGTCACATCGAACACCGGATTGAAGGCGTCGAAGCCGGATGGCGCCACCGCCTGTCCGCGGAACTCGGTGAGCTCGGCTGCCGGGCGCTCCTCGATCGGGATGTCGCCGCCGCCGGCACAGCGCAGGTCAAAGGTGCCGCTGGGAGCGACGACCATGAAGCGGACGCCGTGCCGCTTCGCCGCGACCGCGAGCGCGTAGGTGCCGATCTTGTTGGCAGTGTCGCCGTTGGCGGCGATCCGGTCGGCGCCGACGATGACCCAGTCGATGCGCTCGCGCCCCATCAGATGCGCGGCCGCGCCGTCGGCAATCAGCTTTGCCGGAATGCCCTCCTGCTGCAGTTCCCACGCGGTCAGGCGCGCACCCTGCAGCCACGGCCGCGTCTCCGTGTTGTAGACGCAGGCCACCCGGTTGCGCGCATAGGCACTGCGGATCACGCCCAGCGCCGTGCCGTGCCCCCCGGTGGCCAGCGCACCGGTGTTGCAATGCGTGATCACGCGCGCGCCCACCGGCAGCAGGTCGGCGCCGAGTTCGCCCATGCGCAGGTTCTGCGCCAGATCTTCGGCGTGGATCGCCACCGCCTCGCGCTCCAGCGCCTCGACGCTGTGCGCCGCCAGCCAGACGCCGCGCATGCGCTCAAGCGCCCAGCGCAGATTGACTGCCGTCGGCCGCGACGCCGCCAGGCACTCATGCGCGCGCGAAAACCCGTCGGCATCGGCGCGTACCGCCAGCACCAGGCCATAAGCCGCGGCGATGCCGATCGCCGGCGCCCCACGCACCGCCATCGCATGAATGGCATCGGCCACCTCGGCTGCGCTGCTGCAGTCGAGATAGCGCATCTCGTGCGGCAGCAAGCGCTGATCGAGCAGGCAAAGACGGTCTCGATGCCAGACGATCGGCTGGACGGCGGAAGGCATGCGGGGGCTCGGCTAGAATGAGGGCGCCATTCTACTTGTCCCCGTCCTGGATCATGCAGACCGTTGACCTCCTGGTCGCGCCGCGCTGGCTGGTGCCGATCGACCCGCCCGGTGCGGTGCTCGAAGACCATGCACTGATTGTCGATCAGGGCCGCATCCTCGACCTCCTGCCGGCGCCGGCTGCGGCCCAGCGCTACCAGCCCCGCACGCGCCTGGCCCTGCCCACGCACGCCGTGCTGCCCGGTCTGATCAACACGCACACGCACGCAGCGATGAGCCTGCTGCGCGGCATCGCCGACGACCTGCCGCTGATGGACTGGCTGCAGAACCACATCTGGCCGGCCGAGGCCGCGCACGTCAACGCGGCCTTCTGCGAGGACGGCGCGCGCCTGGCCTTCGCCGAGATGATCCGCAGCGGCACGACCTGCGTGAACGACATGTATTTCTTCCCCGACGCCAGCGCACGGGTGGCCGCAGCCATCGGCCTGCGTGCGACCGTCGGCCTGATTGCGCTCGACTTTCCGACCGCGTGGGCGCGCAGCGCGGATGAATACATCCACAAGGGCCTGGAACTGCACGACGCGCTCAAACACGAGCCGCTGGTGCGCACGATCTTCGCCCCGCACGCGCCGTACACCGTGTCGGACGCGCCGCTGCGCAAGATCCGCCAGTACGCCAACGAACTCGGCATCGGCATCCACATGCATGTGCACGAAACCGCCGGTGAAGTCGCCGCCGCGGTCGAGGCCAGCGGCAAGCGTCCCTGGCAGCGGCTGCACGAACTGGAGTTGCTGGGCCCCGACTTTGTCGCCGTGCACATGACCCAGCTCACCGACAGCGAGATCGCGCAGGCCGCCGAGCACGGCGTGCACGTCGTCCACTGTCCCGAATCCAATCTCAAGCTCGCCAGCGGCTTTGCGCCGGTGGGCAAGCTGCTCGCGGCCGGGGTCAACGTCGCGCTGGGCACCGATGGCGCCGCCAGCAATGATGATCTCGACCTGCTCGGCGAGATGCGCACCGCAGCCCTGCTGGCCAAGGCAGTGGCCGGAGACGCGCGGACCCTGCCGGCGGCACAGGCACTGCAGGCCGCGACACTGGGCGGCGCCCGGGCGCTGGGGCTCGAGTCCGAGACCGGCTCGCTGACCCGCGGCAAGTCCGCCGACTTCATCGCCGTCGACCTGGGCGCCATCCCGACGCAGCCGCTGTACAACGTGCTGTCACAGCTGGTGTACGCGGCTGCGCGCGACCAGGTGACCGACGTCTACGTCGCCGGTCGCGCGCTGATGCAGGCGCGCGCGCTGACCACGATCGACGAACCCGCAGTTCTCGCCCGCGCGGCCGAGTGGCGCGCCAAGATCAGACCATGACCAACGTTGACCCGCAGGAAATTGCCAACTTCGACCGCCTCGCCTCGCGCTGGTGGGATCCGCGCGGCGAAATGGCCGCGCTGCACGTCATCAACGCGCCGCGCGTGCGCTACATCGCCGGCTGTGCCGGCGGCCTGAGCGGCAAGACCGCAGTCGATGTCGGCTGCGGCGGCGGTCTGCTGACCGAAGCCCTGGTGGCCGAAGGCGCGAAGCTGCTGGGCATCGACCTCGCCGGCGACGTCCTCGAAGCCGCGCGTCGGCATGGCGCCGAGTCCGGCCGCCACGCCGACTACCGCCAGATCGCCGCCGAGGATCTCGCATCCGAACAGCCGGAGCACTTCGATCTGGTCTGCTGCCTGGAAATGCTCGAGCATGTCCCCGAGCCGGCGGCAGTCGTCGCCGCCTGCGCGCGTCTGGCCAGGCCCGGCGGCACGGTGGTGTTCTCGACCATCAACCGCAACCCGAAGTCTTTCGCCCTGATGGTGCTGGGCGCCGAATACGTGCTCAACCTGGTGCCGCGGGGCACCCACGACTACGAGAAGTTCATCCGCCCGTCCGAGCTCGACGCCTGGGCGCGCGCGGCCGGTCTCGACGTCATCGGCCTCAAGGGTCTGCGCTACAACCCGCTGCTGCGCAGCGCCAGTCTTGCCGACGATGTCGACGTCAACTACCTGATGCACTGCCGCAAGCCGGATCCGGGCCACGACACGGCATGACCGCCTTGCAACGACTGTCCCGCGGCGGCGCGCTGCTGTTCGACCTCGACGGCACCCTGGTCGACACCGCGCCGGATCTGGGCGCGGCCGCCAATCACGTCCGCGAGTCGCTCGGGCTGGCGCCGCTGCCGCTGGCGGACTACCGCCCGGTGGCCTCCGCCGGCGCCCGCGGGCTGCTGCAGCGGGCCCTGGGCATCACGCCCGAGCATGCCGAATTTCCCGACCACCGCGAGCGCCTGCTCCGCTATTACCGCGCCCATCTCGCGGACCGCTCGCAGCGCTTCGACGGCATCGACACGCTGCTCGCCGCCTG
>JBFHQK010000252.1:0-4082 GCA_041592255.1 Fontimonas sp. | reverse complement strand
GCGCCACATCATCGTCAGTCTGGATGCCAAGGACGGACGCGTCGCGCTCAACGGCTGGGCCAAGGTCACCGGCCACGACGTCATCGAAACCGCGCTGCACTGCGAGCGCGACGGCGTCGAGGCGATCATCTACACCGATATTGCCAAGGACGGCATGATGCAGGGCTTCAACGTCGACTCGACGCGCAGCCTGGCGCGCGCGCTGAAGACGCCGGTGTTCGCCTCCGGCGGCGTCAGCACGCTCGATGACATCCGCCGGCTCAAGGAGCTCGAAGGCGACGGCGTCATCGGCGCGGTCATCGGCCGTGCGCTGTACCAGGGCAGCCTGGACTTCAAGGAAGCGGTGAAGATCGCTCAGGGCTGAACAGCCCGGGAATCGGGCAGGCGCTGAGTGCCCACCGATTGCCGGCCAACGATTCTCCATCTCCGATTTCCGATTTCTCCGTGCTGGCAAAACGCATCATTCCCTGCCTTGACATCGATCGCGGCCGCGTCGTCAAAGGCGTCCGCTTCGAGGACGTGCAGGACGCCGGCGATCCGGTCGAGGTGGCGCGCAAGTACGATCATCAGGGCGCCGACGAGCTGGTGTTTCTCGACATCACCGCCAGCCACGAGGACCGCCCGATCCTGTTTCAGACCGTCGAGCAGGTCGCGCGCGAGATCTACATCCCGCTGACCGTGGGTGGCGGCGTGCGCAACTGCGCCGACGTGCGGGCGCTGCTGTCCGCCGGCGCCGACAAGGTCAGCATCAACACCGCCGCGGTGGAGAATCCGGCCTTCGTCACCGAGGCCGGCGACCGCTACGGCGTGCAGTGCATCGTCGTCGCCATCGACGCCAAGCGCGTCACGCGCAAGTCGCCGCTGGTGCGCCGCAGCGCCAAGGACGAGGCGCCGCGCTGGGAAGTGTTCACGCATGGCGGACGGCGGGCCACCGGCCTCGACGCCGTCGAGTGGGCCGTCAACATGGTCAAGCACGGCGCCGGCGAGCTGCTGGTGACGAGCATGGACCGCGACGGCACCAAGGCCGGCTACGACATCGAGCTGCTGCGCGCGATCACGGACGCGGTGTCGGTGCCGGTGATCGCCTCGGGCGGCGTCGGCTCGCTCGAGCACCTGCACGACGGACTGGTGTCCGGCGGCGCCGATGCGGTGCTGGCCGCCAGCATTTTTCATCAGGGCACCTACACCGTTGGCGAAGCCAAGCGCTATCTGGCCGACAAGGGCGTCAGCGTCCGCCTCTGACCGGGTCGCGGGCGCAGGCGTAAACTGTCGTCAGACCGCACTCTACGGATGGCATTCTTGAGCGACTCTGGCGACATTCTCGGCGAGCTGTACCGCGTGCTCGAAGGCCGCAAGGCCGCCGACCCGGCCACGTCGTACGTCGCCAGTCTCTACAGCAAGGGCCTCGACGCGATCCTGAAGAAGGTCGGCGAGGAGGCGGCTGAAACCCTGATCGCCGCCAAGAACCCGGACGACACGCTCCTGGTCGGCGAGCTGGCCGATCTGTGGTTCCACACGCTGGTGCTGATGGCGCAGCGCGGCCTGCCGCTGGAACGCCTGACCGCCGAGCTGGCGCGTCGCTTCGGCACCTCGGGTCACGCCGAAAAGGCGGCCCGTTCACACGACACGACGAGGTAACGCTATGGGTTCCCTGAGTATTGGTCACTGGCTGATCGTTCTGCTGATCGTGCTGCTGATTTTCGGCACCAAGAAGCTGCGCAACATGGGCGGCGATCTGGGTGGCGCGATCAAGAACTTCAAGCAGTCGATGAAGGAAGGCGAGGCCGAAGCCGACGGCAAGGCCAAGGATGCGCCGCCGCAGCTCGCGTCCGCCGAGGCCGCCAAGGCCGAAGCCGCGCGCAAGCAGCAGGACAGCAAGGTCTGAATCCAGACGCGCTGACGCGCGCGCCGATCCATGTTCGATATCGGTTTCACCGAGCTGCTGCTGTGCTTCGTGGTCGCACTGATCGTGCTCGGCCCGGAAAAGCTGCCGCGCGTGGCCCGCAGTGTCGGCCGCTGGACCGGTCAGGCGCGCGGCTATCTGCGCAACCTCACGGCTGAGCTCGACCGCGAGGCCCGGCTCGCCGAACTCAAGCAGCAGCTCGACGAGGCCAATCAGCTGGTGCGCGACCAGAGTCAGGCGGTGCAGGACGCCGTCAAGCGCACCGTCACCGACGCCGGCAAGGACCTGCCGCCGTCCAAGCCCTGAGCGGGCTGCGGAGTCTCACCCGCCATGGCCGAATCCGATCCGGAGCAGACCGAACAGCCGCTGATCGCGCATCTGCTGGAACTGCGCGACCGCCTGCTGAAGATCGTCTGGGGCGTGCTGCTGGCGTTCCTGCCGCTGATGATCTTCGCCAAGGAGCTGTACGCCTGGCTGGCGCAGCCGCTGCTGCGCATGCTGCCCGAGGGCAGCTCGATGATCGCCACCGAGGTCGCTTCACCCTTCTTCACCCCGATCAAGCTCGCGGCGCTGGTCGGCTTCGTCGTGGCGATGCCGTGGGTGCTCTACCAGGTCTGGGCGTTCGTCGCCCCCGGTCTGTACAAGAGCGAGCGGCGGCTGGTGGTGCCGCTGATGGCGTCGAGCACGCTGCTGTTCTACGCCGGCATCGCGTTCGCCTACTTCCTGGTGCTGCCGACCGTGTTCAAGTTCATCGTCGGCATCGCGCCCGAGGGCGTGGCGGTGATGACCGACATTTCCAAGTACCTCGATTTCGTGCTCGCGCTGTTCCTCGCCTTCGGCCTTGCATTCGAAACGCCGGTGGCGCTGGTGCTGCTGGTCAAGACCGGGTTCGTCACGCCGGCCAAGCTGGCGAAGAACCGCGAATACGTGCTCGTCGGCGCCTTCGTCGTCGGCGCGATCTTCACGCCGCCGGACATCGTCTCGCAGATCATGCTCGCGGTGCCGGTCTACCTGCTCTACGAGATCGGCATCGTCGCCGCGCGCGTGCTGGTGCCGCAGAGCCGCGAGGTCGAGCAGCAGCAGAGCAGCTGAGACGGCTGTGCACCGCCGCGGCGCGCCGGGTGCACTATGCTCCGGACGTTCCGGCGAGAGTGGCCATGTGCGCAGTCCGCTTCAAATCCACGCCAGCGCGGTGCCCTGCGGGCGCGCTGCCGCGCATCGCCGCCGGTCTTGCGCTGGCGCTGGGCGGCTGCGTCAGCCTGCCCGCGCCGGCACCCGCACCCGCACCGGCGGCCGAGGTCGAATGCCGCCGGTTCTTCGACCACCTCGATGCGCGCATCCGCCGCGCGGGGGTGCGTGACGCCGGCGCCGCGCGCGTGCCCGGCTATCCCTACCTGCGCGCCGACCGGCTGCTGGCGTCCTTCGCCGACGCAGCGGGCGATGCGGACGCGTTTTCCGCCTGGCTGCAGCGCCTGCGCGCACTCGATCTCGAAGCCCGCAGCGCCGAGGTGCACAACCTCGGCGTGCGCGACGCGGCCGAGCTGCTCCAACGCAGCTGGCACTGCGGTGCACAGCTGGCCGCAGCCGAGCTGGCGACGCCGCCGTCGCGCGCGGCGCTGCGCGCGCGTGTGCGCGTGCCCGACGACTACGCGTTGTTGCCTCGCGCCCTCGGTCTCTACCCGCTGGCGGTGCCGTTCCTCAACCGCGGCATCGCCGCCTACCACGAGCAGGTGCGTGCCGATTTCGCGACACCGCTGGCCGCGCTCGACGCGCCCGGCACACTGATCGTCTGGGTGCCGCCGGCAGCGTCGGTGGATGCGGCGCGGATGGCCGGCAGTGTGGCGGCGGCGCCGCGCGATGCACTGGGCATTCCGCGCTTCAGCGGCGCGCAATGGCAGCAGCTGGCCGAGCAGTTCGCGCCGCTGTGGTGGATCGAGACCGGCGGCGACGATGACCGCCCCGGCCTGCCGCAGTGGCAGGGTCACGACCGCCCCGGCGTCGATGTGGCGCGCCCGGTGGTCCACTTCGTCCCCGGCTACACGCGCCTGGGCGCGCAGGTGCTGCCGACGCTGAGCTACGTCATCTGGTTTTCCCAGCGTCCGCCGCAGCGGACGCTCGATCCGTACGCCGGTGTGCTCGATGGCCTGATCTGGCGGGTCGTGCTCGATCCGCAGGGGCG
>JBFHQK010000251.1:0-4083 GCA_041592255.1 Fontimonas sp. | reverse complement strand
CGGTCCAGGCGGCCGTTTCGCCGGAGGAGGCGGCGCGTCTGGGCGGTGTGCTGACGCCGTCCGGCGCCGAGGCCGCGGGCAACACCGACGGCACCATTCCCGCCTGGGAGGGCAGCGCGCGCTACCGTCCGGAGCAGCTGCGCCTGACCTACGACCAGCTGCAGGCGCTGCGCCAGAAGAGTCCGGACACGGTCGCCGCCGCGATCGCGCCGCAGGGCGTGGCGGCCAAGCCGAACTTCGTCATCACCCGTGCCAACCTCGCCGAGCACGCCGACCACCTCAGCGCCGGCCACCGCGCGCTGTTCGAGCGCTACCCCAGCTTCGAGATGCGCGTGTATCCGGGCGTGCGCGCGGCATTCCTGCCACCCGCGGTCGATGCGGCGACGCGCGAGAACGCAGAGAAGGCGACGCTGCAGGGCACCGACAAGGTTGCCGACGCGATCCTCGGCGTGCCGTTCCCGATCCCGAAGACCGGCGCCGAGGTGATCTGGAACCACAAGCTCAAGTATCGCGGCTCGGCGGTGCGCCGCTTCAACAACGAGGTGATCGTCGCCCAGGACGGCACGTTCAACCTGGCGCGCATCATCGAGGACGTGAAGATGAAGTACGGCGACCCCAAGGCGCCGAGTGCCATCGAGAACGGCCTGATCCTGTACTACCTGCAGGAGGTGATCTCGCCCAAGCGCATCGCCGGGCAGATGCTGCTGGTGCACGAGACCACCGACCAGACCGAAGGCGGGCGCAACGCCTGGATCTTCAACCCAGGGCTGGGGCGCACACGGCGCGCACCGAATGTCGGCTACGACAACCCCAAGGCATCGGCCGACGGCCTGATGTTCAACGACCAGACCGACATGTTCAACGGCGCGCTCGACCGCTACAGCTGGAAGCTGCTCGGCAAGCGCGAGATGTACATTGCCTACAACTCCACGCGCATCATTTCGCCGGACGCGACCTACGAGCGACTGATCCGCAAGGGCCACCTGAACCCGGAATTCCCGCGCTACGAGCGCCACCGCGTCTGGGTGGTCGAAGCCAGTCTCAAGGACGGCCTGCGCCACAGCTTCCGTCGCCGCGTGTTCTACGTTGACGAGGACGGCTGGAGCATCGCGATGGTCGACTGCTACGACGACCGCAACCAGTTGTGGCGTTTCCAGGAAGCGCACCTGACCACCTTCCCGTTCGTCCCGGCCACCAGCGGCAGCCCCGAGGTGCACTACGACTTCCAGAACGGGCGCTACTTCGTCACCGCCAGCTTCGCCGGCGACGACTACCCCGATTTCAGCCTGGACTTCGAGGACAGCTACTACCGTCCGCAGACGCTGGCGAGCCGCAAGCTGCGCAAGTAGCCGCGGCGGCCCATCACTCTGTCGCACGACGACTGCAGGAGCCGGGTTCTTCTTCGCGCCCGTCGTCGCGGGCAAACCGCCGGCAGGAGTGCCTCTCGGGCGCAATGGCGGCGCGTTCACCCTTCGGCAGAATCGCGCCCAGGGGGCGCTCCTACAGGTTGGGGCGATGCTTGTTAGATGGAAGCACCTCTCGGTGCGATTCCCTTGTCGCGGTCCGGACAGGCCCCGCCCGGCCGCCTACGGTCGCCGCAGGCGCTCGACCAGCTGGTTGAACAGCTTCACGCCGCGCGTGCGCGTCAGCTCGCCGTCGCGCACGAGCTGGCGCATGCCCCAGAAGGCCATGATCGTCATCCACGCATGCGCCTTGGCGTCTGCAGCGTTCGAGCCCAGTTCCTTGCGCACCAGCGGCGCCCAGATGCCGACGATCAGTTCGCGCAGCCCGCGGCGAATGCTTTCCAGCTCCGGGCTCGCCGACGCGGTGCCGGCGATCAGCTGCCAGAGCGCGTCGCCGCGTCCGGCCGGCAGGTCCAGCGAGAAGGCCTCCGCGGCGGCGGCGGCCTCGACCAGATTCGACGCATTCGCCGCGACCGAGGCCTTCGTGCCCCGCATGGTGTCGTTGAAGATGTGCCAGGCGGTATCGGCGAGCAGCTTCTCCAGGCTGGGAAAGTGCTGGTAGACCAGCTGGCGGCTGGTGCCGCCCTGCTCGGCGAGCGCGCTCATCGTCAGCGCATTCCAGCCGTCGCGCTCGACGATCGCCGCCGCAGCCTCGAGCAAGGTCTGCCGTCGCTGCTCACGGCTCAGGTACGGCCGCTTCGTGCTGTCAGTCTTGCGTGGCGCGCGGGGGCGCGGTTGACTCGGCATCAGAGCTTCTAAAAGTTTACATGCAGACAATATCTTTCAGTGCCGCGGCAAAATCAAGCTGGCGAGCGTCAGCTTTGGATGGTGCATCGGCGCGCCGTAGTTGCGGTGTTGTTCCTGCGCGCCCGGGAAAAGAAAAACCCCGCAATAAGCGGGGCTTTCTATGCATCACGATCGTCCGTGGACGTTCAATTGGTAGGCGCGATTGGACTCGAACCAACGACCCCCACCATGTCAAGGTGGTGCTCTAACCAGCTGAGCTACGCGCCTGCGGAATCAGCAGGGGCGCGAAGGATACCGGCGACCCGAGGTCTGTGCAAGTTGTCGGGCGTTTTATCCCCCGGCGGCGGTGACCGCCGCCTGGAAACTGCTGGCGTTGATCCAGTAGTGGAAGGCAATGCTGGCGGCGTAGCCGAGCGCCACCGCCCAGGTCCAGCGCAGGTGGCCGAAGAAGGTGTAGATGCCGTGGGCCTGGCCCATGACGGCGACGCCGGCGGCCGAGCCGATGGAGAGCAGCGAGCCGCCGACGCCCGCCGTGAGCGTGACCAGCAGCCAGTGGCCGTCGGACATGGCCGGATCCATGGTCAGCACTGCGTACATCACCGGGATGTTGTCGATGATCGCCGAGACCACGCCGATCAGGATGTTGGCAGGCCACGCGCCGAGCGTGCCGTAGAGGAACTCTGAGCCCACCGCCAGATAACCCAGCGTGCCCAGGCCGCCGACGCACATCATGATGCCGTAGAAGAACAGCAGGGTGTCCCACTCGGCGCGGGCGATCTGTTCGAAGACGTTGAGCGTCCGCGGCTGATGCGCGGTGTCCGATTCGATGCCGCCATGGGTGATCAGCGCGCCTTCGACGCGCTCGTGGCTGCGGTTGAGGAACCAGCTGTACAGCTTGAGTGCGCCCAGGCCGCCCATCATGCCGAGCACCGGCGGCAGGTGCAGTGCGCTGTGCAGCGTCACCGTCAGGGCGATGGTGCCGATGAACATGAGGATGATGACGATGCCGCCCTTGCGCACCGACACCGTCTCATTGCCGGCGCCCGGCTGTTCGTTGGGGACGGCAAACGACATGATCGCGGCCGGCACCAGCCAGTTGACGATCGACGGCCCCATCAGGGCCAGGAACTCGACCGCATCGAGCTTGCCTTTCTGCCACACCATCAGGGTCGTGATGTCGCCGAAGGGGCTCCAGGCGCCGCCGGCGTTGGCGGCGACGACGATATTGATGCAGGCGACCACGACGAAGCGCGGATGATTGCGGCCGACCGCGAGTGCGACCGAGGCCATCACCAGTGCGGTGGTCATGTTGTCGGCGATCGGCGAGATGAAGAAGGACAGCACGCCGGTGAGCCAGAAGATCGTGCGCAGCGAAAAGCCGCGTGACAGCAGCCAGGCGCGGAGCGCGTTGAACACGCCGCGTTCGTCCAGCGTGTTGATGTAAGTCATCGCCACCAGCAGGAACAGGAACAGCTCGGCGTATTCGAGCAGGCTCTCGCGCACCGTGTGGCCGACGTGGTGGGTGTCGCCGAAGGCGGCATAGACGCCGCCGATCATGGTCCAGATCAGCAGCGCGGCGATCAGCACCGGAATCGACTTGCGCATGCCGTTCCACTCTTCGAGCACCACCATGGCGTAAGCGGCGACGAACAGGGCCACGCAGGCAAAGCCGATCCAATGCAGGGTCAGATCGGGCATCGCCCCGGCTTCTGCGGCCAGCGCCGTCATCGGGGAGAGGAGGGCCAGCACGGCCGGGATCAGCAGGGCACGCATGTGTGGAGTCTCTAGTACTGGGGGTGGGGCTGGGGGGGGATGGGGCTCGGCCGGGGGCGGACCAAAAAACGCGCGATGATAGCGGCGCCACCGCCGCAGG
>JBFHQK010000250.1:0-4092 GCA_041592255.1 Fontimonas sp. | reverse complement strand
CGGCGGTCAGTGCCAGCGCGTGGGCATCGCGCGCGCGCTCGTGGTCGAGCCGCAGCTGCTGATCTGCGACGAGGCGGTGTCCGCGCTCGATCTTCCGGTGCAGGCGCAGGTGCTGAGCCTGCTGCGCACGCTGCAGGCCGAAACCGGGCTGGCGATCCTGTTCATCACCCACGATCTGGCCGTCGTCGGCCGCATCAGCGACCGCGTGCTGGTGATGTACTACGGCCGCGTGATGGAACAGGCGCCCGCACGCGCGCTGTTCGAGCAGCCGCGCCATCCCTACACCAAGGCCCTGCTGGCCTCGGTGCCGGGCAGCGATCCGGCCTTGCGTGCGCAGCTGCTGCGCGAGGGCGAGGCGCCGGACGTTGCCTTCCCGCCGCACGGCTGTCTGTTCACCGCCCGCTGCCCGATGGCCGACGAGCGCTGCCTGCGCAGCGTGCCGCACACGCAGACGCTGCGCGACGGCGCGGCGGTGGCCTGTCACTACATTGCCGAGGCCTGGGTGCCGCCGAAACGGGCGGCGTAGGCGGCGGTGCGCGCCGTTGGCGCGGTCAGGCTGCGCAGTTCGGCCGCTTGCCGGCGGCGCGCGCCTGCTCGTAGAGCGGCAGCACCTGGCCGAGGTTGTGGTTGAGGTCGCCGATGCGGGTGTCGGCCGACGGGTGCGTCGACAGCAGTTCGGGCGGCGCGCCGTTGCTGGCCTTGGCCATGTTCACCCACAGGTTGGCGGCTTCGCGCGGGTCGAAGCCGGCGCGCGCCATCAGCTGCTGGCCGAGCACGTCGGCCTCGCTTTCGTCGCCGCGCGAGTAGGGCAGCAGCAACAGCAGGTTCGCGCCCATGCCGATCATGTCGGGGGACAGCCCGGTGGTCGAGGCGAGCACGGCAACGCCCAGCTGCGCCGCCAGTTCGTTACTCACGCGCGCGGCCGAATGGCCGGCCAGCACGTGCGCCACCTCGTGGCCGATGACCGCGCCGAGCTGGTGCTGGTTGGCCGCGACCTTGAGCAGTCCGGTGAACACGCCGATCTTGCCGCCGGGCAGGGCGAATGCATTGACGTCCTTGGATTCGAACACCTGCACTTCCCAGGCGCCGCCGGTTTCGCGCGTGATCGCCTGGGCGACGCACTGCACGTAGGCGTTGGTCTTGCCGCTCTGCACCGGCGGCGTCTTGGTTTTCAGCTCCTGGAACGCGGCGGCGCCCATCTGCGCCATCTCGGCATCGGAAACCAGCTTGAGCTGCCGGCGCCCGGTGGGCGAGGTGGCGCAGGCGGTGGCTACGGCGAGGGTCGCCAGCGCCGCGATGGCGGCGCGAAACGCATGCGAACGGGTCATCGGTGAGCTCCGGGGGACGATGGCGGCCATGATAGTGGATGCGGGCGTGAACCCGGCCTGAAGCGCCATTGTGTGATTTCACTCTTCGCGCTGTCAGACATTCCCGCTACATTATTCGCGGGTGCGAGCCCAGGGGATGCGATAAGAGTCGGGTCCAAGACTCGTCGCAGATTGGAGGCGGCCGCGGCCGTCAGTTTTGGGAAGGTCAATCGGTATGGCTAATCGCGAGACAGGCACAGTGAAGTGGTTCGACAACGCGAAGGGCTACGGCTTCATTGCGCGTGCGACGGGACAGGAGGATGTGTTCGTCCATTTCCGCCAGATCATGGGGGAAGGCTATCGCACATTGCAGGAAGGCCAGCAGGTCCAATTCAGCGTGGTCCAGGGTCAGAAGGGATTGCAGGCGGAGCAGGTCGCCGTCGTTGTCAGTTGACCCGATCTTGCGCATTGAAAGGCCGGTCCCCACCGGCCTTTTCTGCGTCTGCGGCGCGCAACACCGGACCGGCTGACGGCCTCAGTCGCTGCGCGCGCTGAACTTGCCGCCGCGCAGTACATCGACATCCGAGGCGAACAGGATCATCGCGTAGTGTTCGTAGTAGCGTTCGCGCAGGTGCGCCGCGATCGCGTCGGCGAGCTCCGCGTCGCAGACCACTTCGACACGGATGTTGCCGGCCGCGCTCCACGCCGCGCTGCGCACGCCGCGCTGGCCTTTGCCGCGCGCGTCGGTGACGGTGTAGCCGGTGGCGCCCAGGCGCTCGAGATCGCGCAGCAGCGCTGACTCCAGCGAAGCCTCGGCAACGATCGTCAGCAGCCTGCGTCGGTGGTACTGCATCGGTCAGCCTCCGGGACGGTGAAGCCATTGCGCCATCGCCAGGTAGAGCGGAATGCCGATGGTGATGTTGAACGGGAACGTGATGCCCAGCGACGCGGCCAGCGACAGCGTCGGGTTGGCCTCCGGCAGCGCGATGCGCATGGCCGCGGGAACGGCGATGTAGGAACTGCTCGCCGCCAGCGTCGCCAGCACCGCGGTGCCGCCGACCGACAGTCCCAGCCACAGCCCCAGCACCGCGCCGCAGGCCGCGCCGGCCAGCGGCATGAGCACGCCGAACGCGAGCAGGAACAGGCCGTGCTGGCGCAGGCTGCCGAACTGGCTCGCCGCGATCAGACCCATTTCCAGCAGGAACAGCGCGAGCACGCCCTTGAACAGACCGAAGAACAGCGTGCCCACCGGCGCGATCGCCGCGGGTCCCGAGGCCCAGCCGATCAGCAGCCCGCCCAGCAGCAGGACGATGCTCTTGCCCAGCAGCACCTCGTGCGCGAGCTCGCCCCAGCGCGTGCCGCGATGCAGTCCGCGCACCAGCAGGATGCCAACGACAATCGCCGGCACTTCGAGCACGACGACAAACAGCGGCATGTACTCCTCGAAGGCGACGGTGTGCGCGCCCAGGTAGGCCACCGCCACGGCGTAGGTGCCGACGCTGACCGAGCCGTAGTGCGCCGCGATTGACGCCGCATCGGCGCGCCCGAAGCGCCCGGCCAGGCGCAGCACCGCGTAGGCCAGCAGCGTCAGGCCCACGCCCAGTGCGGCCACGCCCACGATCTGGGGCAGCAGGGTGTGCAGCGGGCGGGTCGCCAGCTCGATGCCGCCCTTGAGGCCGATGGCCAGCAGCAGCAGCACGCTGAGCATCTCGTAGGCGGCTGCCGGCAGCCGCAGCTCGGCGCGCAGCAGACCCGCGACCACCCCCAGCACGAAGAACAGCACCACCGGATCGAGCATCGTGCTTCAGCCGCTCAGTAGTTGGTTCATCCCGGCGCTCGCGACGCTGGTGCCGCCCAGCGACCAGCCGCCGTCGACCGGAATCACCGCGCCGGTGACGTAGGACGCCAGTGGGCTGCCCAGCCACAGGCAGCAGTTGGCGATGTCGTCCTTGTCGCCCAGACGCTGCAACGGAATCGACTCGACGACGATGCGCCTGAGATCGGCGGTCGGCGCCAGCCGCTTGATGCCCTCGGTGTCCGCTACCGGTCCGGGCACCACCGCATTGATGCGCACGCCCAGCGGCCCCCACTCGAGCGCGCCGACCCGTGTCAGCATATCGACCCCGGCCTTGGCCGCGCACACATGCATCTGCAACTCCATCGGGCTGTCGCCTTGCGGCGCGGAAATGTTGATGACGCTGGCGCCGGGTCGGCGCAGCAGATCGAAGGCCGCCCGCAAGACGTTGAACGTCCCCAGCAGGTTGATGTCGACCACGGCGCGAAAGCCGTTGGACGACATCCCCAGCGCCGGCGCTGGAAAGTTGCCGGAGGCGCCGGACACCAGCACGTCGATCGGTCCGCAGCGCGCGTGCGCGGCGCCCAACGCGGTCTCGATATTGGCGTAATCACGCACGTCGGCGGTGTAGCCGTTGACTTCGCCGCCATGCGCCACCAGCGCGCCGACGGCGGCATCGACCTTCTCCCGCGAGCGCGAGAGTACCGACAGCGTAGCGCCACATTTAGCGAACCCGTGTGCGATGCCGAGATTGATGCCGCTGGTCCCGCCGGCCACGAAAACGTGCTTCCCGCGGTAGTCGAACATCGCTTGCTCCTTTCGTTGGGCGCCTGTCCTGATCCGAAAGTGACCGCGAGGGTCTTTTGTGCAAGCTTACGCAAACGCGATGAAAAAAACCGCGCCCGCGCGTTGCGTGATGGGCACGGTGCCGAAGCGCCGCCGCGTGTCGTCGCTCAGGGCTCCAGGCGGTCGACCCGCCACGCCGCGCCG
>JBFHQK010000249.1:0-4095 GCA_041592255.1 Fontimonas sp. | reverse complement strand
GCTGCGCATCGGCGATCGCCACCCGCCCCGCCACCGAGGTCTGTTCGGCATGATCCACCGGAATCCGCAGCTTGATGTCGACGCGTGCCTCGCCGCGGGCCTGGGTGTTGTCGAGCAGGCCGCGCAGCGTTCGCCGCAGCGGCGAGGCGCGCAGGAACTGGTAGTAGCGCGCCAGCTCGCCTTCGACCACGCCGTCGACGCTGAGCGTGTGGTCGCTGAAATCCTCGAAACGCACCACGGCCGACTGCACGCGGTTGCCGCCGAGCTGCGCGCCCTCGGCCGTGATCTCCAGTGCGTTGCCGCGAAAGCGCAGGTGCGCGCGGATGTCGCTCAGGCGCGGCCAGCCCGGCGCGTAATCGAGCACCGCATCCGCCACATCCAGATCCAGCCGCCACTCGCCGGTGGGCCGGCTGTGAAAAGGAAAGTCCTGCACCGGACCGCGGATGCGCAGTTCGCCGCGCGGCACCCGCGCCTGGACGATGCCGCGCGTCAGCCACGTCTTCAGGTCCGTCGACCAGTGCCGCGCCATGTACGGTCGCGCGTCGTTGGCATCCTGCGCCGAGAACGTCGCATCCAGATCCAGCAGCGGGCTGGCACCAGCCTCCGATGGCAGCTGCAGCGCGAAACGTCCATGTCCTTCGAGGCTGGCCAGCCGCCAGCCGAAACCCTCGCTCGCCACGCGCCAGCCGTCGGTGCCGCGGCTCCAGCGCAGCTCGGCATTGAGCGCATCGAACTTCAGCGGCTGCTCCAGCGCCGCCGGCAGCTCCAGCGTCGGCGTCGCATTGTTCAGCTGCAGCCGCCCACCGGCCTCGTCCGCGCTCAGCTCGCCGCTGACACCGGCAAAGCCGAGACTGCGATCGGCGCGCAGCCCGACGCCATGCAGACGCGCCCGTGCCGAGAAGCGCGGGCCGGACGGCGCCTCGCGGTAGCGCAGCACCAGCCCCTCGACGGTCCCGGTGGCGCGGCCTGCCGTGTGCAGCCAGCGCGGCGTTTCGCGCCAGACGCCGAACCAGGGCGCCAGCCGCGTCATCTCGAGCGTGTCCGCATCGAAGTCGTACGCTCCCTCGCCATCGAGCAGGTCGTAGCGCAGGCTGCCGCGCAGCAGCACGCTCTGGTCGAAGCTCAGGTCGGTGACGTCCAGCCGCCAGCCGCGCGGATTGCGCAGATAGTCGAGCACGATGCTGCTCTGCTGCGCACTGGACAACACGCCCGCGCGCGCCAGCACCAGCGCGCCCGACGCCAGTTCGAGCCGCGTGCGGGTCACCTGCCCGCCGGCGATCTCGCCGCTGAGGCGGCCGCCCAGATCCGCGGCGGCGATCTGCGTGCCCGGACGCAACCAGGGACGCAGCCAGCCCTGGGGCTGCAACGCATCGGCGGTCGCCTCGAAGCTGCCGTTCCACTGGCGCGGGTCCGACACCGCTCCGGCGATGTCGGCCTCGAGATGCAGTTCGCCGCCACGCTCGGCCGGCAGCAGCAGGTCCGCATCGAGCTCGAAACCGCGTCCGTTGCGCGCCAGCGTCACGCGTTCGAGCCGCAGGCTCAGCGGCACGCCCTCGAAGGCCGCATGCTGCATGCGCAGCTCGCAGTTCTCCAGCACCACGTGCTCGAAGCGCTCGAGATCCTGGAGCCAGTGCTCGTGCCGCGTCGACGGCAGGCCCTCGTCACCCGCATCGAAGCCGGCAATGCGGATGCGTCCCTGTTCGTCGATTTCCGCGGAGATCCGCAGGCCCGACAGTTCCAGCCGGCTCGGCACCCAGTCGCCGATCAGCAGGCGGCGCAGGCTGACGCCCAGGCTGAGCCGGTCGAGTCGGAGCTGCTCGCTGCCGTCGGCACTGAACAGCGTGATGCCGTTGAGGTCGAAGCGCGGCGCCAGGCCGCGCCACGCCAGGCTGATTCCGCCGATCTGCACCGGCCGACCGGTGACCTGGCTGACCCAGGCCGCGAGGTCGGCGCGGTAGCTCGGCACCGCCAGCACCGCGAGCTGGAACGCACCACTGAGCGCCGCGCCCGCGATCACCGCGATGGCGATCAGCGAGACCGCCCAGGTCCACCAGCGGCGTTTGACGCGTTCCATCGACGATCAGCAGTACGGAGGTTCGAAATGAGGGATCAACAGCAAAGGACGGCTATTGTCGCGCCGGGAGTGCGATGCCACCAAGCCGGCACAACGAACCATCACCCGGCGCGGCCGGCCGTACGGCGCTTCACAGGGGGACGACGTCGAAGCTCTCCTGCGTATACGCATTCTCGGCCTGCAGGCGGATAGGACGGCTCAGACCCGCCTCCAGTTCCGCCAGGCCCAGCGACTCCTCCTCGACCAGGCGCTGCACCACGTTGGGCGCCGCCAGCACGAGGAAGCCCTTGGCCTCGAACTGGCGTGCTGCGCGCTGCACCTCGCGCGCGACTTCGTGACACACGGTCTCGACGGTCTTGATCGATCCGCTGCCGCCGCAGGCCGGGCACGGCTCGCACAGGATATGGCCGAGCGATTCGCGCGTGCGCTTGCGCGTCATCTCGATCAGGCCCAGCGGCGAGAACGGGAACAGCTGGGTGCGGGCGTGGTCGGCGGCGAGCGCGCGCTCCAGCGCCCGCAGCACCTGCGCGCGGTGGTCCTCCGACTTCATGTCGATGAAATCGAGAATGATGATGCCGCCCAGGTTGCGCAGACGCAGCTGGCGCGCGATCGCCTGCGCCGCTTCGAGGTTGGTCTTGAGCACCGTCTCGTCGAGGTTGCGGTGACCGATGTAGGCGCCGGTGTTGACGTCGATGGTCGTCATCGCCTCGGTCTGGTCGATGACCAGATGCCCGCCGGACTTGAGTGCGACCCGGCGGTCGAGCGCGCGGTCGATGTCATCCTCGACGCCGTACAAGTCAAAGATCGGCGCGGCGCCCTCGTACAGCTCGATCAGCGGCGCCGCGCGCGGCACGAACAGCTGCGCGAACTGCTTGACGCGCCGGCACTCCTCGGCGTTGTCGATGCGCACGCGCTCGACATCGGTGCCGAGCAGGTCGCGCAGGATGCGCATCGACAACGGCAGGTCGCCATGCACCAGCGTGCCGGGCTTGCTGGTTTGCGCCTTGTCGCTGATCGCCTTCCACAGCCGGATCAGGAAGGCGACGTCGTTCTCCAGCGCCTCGGCGTCGGCGCCCTCGGCGGCCGTGCGCGCGATGATCCCGAACTCCGGTGCCATGCGCCGCTGGCAGGCGTCGAGAATCGTCTTCAGGCGCTCGCGCTCGGCCTCGTCCTCGATGCGCGCCGACACGCCGACGTGCTTCTCGTGTGGCAGCAGCACCAGATAGCGCGACGGCACCGACAGCAGCGTCGTCAGCCGCGCCCCCTTGGTGCCGATCGGGTCCTTGACCACCTGCACCAGCACCGACTGGCCCTCCCGCAGCAGCTGCAGGATGCTCGGCTCCGGCTCCCCGTTGACGGGGTTGACCGGCACCATGTCGGCCACGTGCAGGAACGCGGTGCGCTCGAGGCCGATCTCGACAAACGCCGCCTGCATGCCGGGCAGCACCCGCTGCACGGTGCCCTTGTAGATGTTTCCGGTCAGGCCGTGACGCGATGCGCGCTGGACATGGATCTCCTGCGCCGCGCCGCCCTCGACCAGGGCCACCCGGGTTTCCTGCGGGCCGATGTTGACCAGGATTTCGGTACTCATCGTGCTGGCGCCGGTGGAGGAGGAGCGCTCGGCGTGCGCAGCGGGTCGATGCCGAAGCCACGCAGCAGCTCGCAGGTCTCGTACAGCGGCAGGCCGACGACGCCACTGTAGCTGCCGCGGATCTCGCGCACGAACTGCGCACCCCGCCCCTGGATGCCGTAGGCGCCGGCCTTGTCCGCGGGTTCGCCGCTGGCCCAGTAGGCCGCGGCCTGCCCGGCGTCAATCGACCCGAACGACACTTCGGTCACGCTCAGCCGCACCGCCTCGCGCGCCCCCTGCACCAGCGCCACCGCCGAATACACCTGGTGCGTGCGCCCGGCCAGGCGCTGCAGCATCGCGATCGCCTGCGCCTGCGATCCCGGCTTGCCGAGAATCTCCCCGTCGAGCACGACATCGGTATCCGCGCCCAGCACCGGCAGCGCACTGCGGC
>JBFHQK010000248.1:0-4100 GCA_041592255.1 Fontimonas sp. | reverse complement strand
GGCCACCGAGCGCACGCTGCGCACGCGCCTGTGCATCTTGCAGATCCAGCGCCGCCTCGACGGCAGCGACGGCCGCCCCGGCAACCGCTTCGACCTCGCCACGCTGCAGGACGTGGTTCTGTCCAGCCAGATCTACAGCGCCCAGCTCGAACGCGACGCCGTCGTCGGCTCGATCTGCGCGGCCGGCAGCGTGCTCACCGAAACCGGACCGGTCGACGTCAGCGACGCCTGCGCGGTGCTGGCGGGCTGGGACATGACCGCCAACGTCGACGCCGTCGGCGCCCATGTCTGGCGCGAGTTCTGGCGCCACGTGCTCGGCGGCATCGGGCTGCCGGCCGGCAACGACACCGCCCTGTGGACCACGCCGTTTTCGGCCAGTGACCCGGTCAACACGCCGCGCGGCCTCAACGTCGCCCTGCCCACGGTGCAGCGTGCGCTCGGCAATGCGGTGACCGCGATCGCCGAGGCCGGCTTTGCGCCGGATACACCGCTGGGCCAGATCCAGCATCCCGGCTTCAGCGACCCGACGATCCCGCTCTTCGGCGGCGAGGGCTTCGAAGGCGCATTCACGATTGCCAGCTCAGGGCCGATCGGCGCGGCGGGCTATCCGCTCGACTACGGCAACAGCTACATCCAGACCGTGACCTGGGACAACGGCCGCGTGCACGCCGAGGGCTTCATCACCTACTCGCAGTCCACCGATCCGGCCAGCCCGCATTTCGCCGATTACACGCGCGAATATTCCGCCAAGCGCTGGCACCGCTTCCCGTTCACCGCCGCGGAGATCGATGCCGACCGCATCGCCCGCTACACGCTCAGCGAATGAGCCTTCACGCCGAGGTCCGATGCGCCCTGTTATCGCGCTGCGCCTGGTCAAGCTCGCCCACACGCTGGTGTGGGCGCTGCTGGCCGGCTGTGTGGTGGCGATTCCGGTGATGACCTACCGCGGCCGGATCGGCGTCTCGGCGGTGCTGATCGGGGTCGTCCTGCTCGAAGTCGCGGTGCTCGCCGCCAACCGGATGCGCTGCCCGCTGACCGACATTGCGGCGCGCTACACGGCGGAGCGCCGCGACAACTTCGACATCTATCTGCCGCTGTGGCTGGCACGGCGCAACCAGCGGATTTTCGGCAGCCTGTTTGTGGCCGGCCTGGCCTACACCGGCTGGGCCTGGGCGGCGGGCCGGGGCCTGTTCTAGCGCGTCGATCAGGGCCGCACTGACGCCCCCGCGGACGGCGGCCTGAATCTTTGCCGCACACGCACAAACGAGAAGGGCCGGCAGAGCCGGCCCTTCGTTGGCGTGTTGAACGCGCTTACCAGATCTTCACGCGCTGCGCGGGCGCGAGGTAGAGCTGGTCGGTTTCCTTGACGTCGAAGGCCGCATACCACTCGGGCAGGTTGCGGACGATACCGTTGCAGCGGAATTCCGACGGCGAGTGCGGATCCGACTTCAGGCGCTGCAGCAGGTTGGCGTCCTTGTAGTTGCGGCGCCAGACCTGCGCCCAGCCCATGAACACGCGCTGGTCGCCGCTGAAGCCGTCGATCACCGGCGCGTCCGGGTGCGACATCTTGTAGGCCTTGTAGGCGATCGACAGGCCGCCAAGGTCGCCGATGTTCTCGCCGATCGTGAACGCGCCGCTGACGTGCTCGCCGGGCAGCGCCTCGTAGGCGTCGTACTGCGCGATCAGCGCCTTGGTGCGCTCCTCGAAGCGCTTGCGGTCTTCCTCGGTCCACCACGACTTGAGGTTGCCGTCGCCGTCGTACTTCGAGCCCTGGTCGTCGAAACCGTGGCCGATCTCGTGGCCGATCACCGCGCCGATGCCGCCGTAGTTGACCGCGTCATCGGCGGCCATGTCGAAGAACGGCGGCTGCAGGATCGCGGCCGGGAACACGATCTCGTTCATGCCCGGGTTGTAGTAGGCGTTGACCGTCTGCGGCGTCATGAACCACTCGTCGCGGTCGATCGGGCCGCCAAGCTTGGCGGTCTGGCGCGCGTTCTCGACCCGGTTGGAGCGCATCACGTTGCCGACCAGATCGTCCGCCTTGACCTCCAGCGCCGAGTAGTCCTTCCACTTGGTCGGATAGCCGATCTTGGGCGTGAACTTGGACAGCTTCACCAGCGCCTTGGCCTTGGTCTCCTCGCTCATCCAGTCCAGCTCCTGGATGCTGACCTCGTAGGCCTTGACCAGGTTCTGCACCAGCCCGTCCATCCGCGCCTTGGCTTCCGGCGGGAAGTGGCGCGCGACGTAGATGCGGCCGAGCACTTCGCCCAGCGCCTGTTCGGTGGCGTCGACCGCGCGCTTCCAGCGCGGCTTGAGCTCGGCGATGCCGTTGAGCGTGGTGCCGTAGAAGGCGAAATTCTCGTCGACGAAGGGCTTGGACAGATACGGCGCGTAGTCCGACAGCAGGTGCCACTTCAGCCACGCCTTGAGCGTGGCCAGATCGGTCTTCTGCAGGATGCGGTCGAACGCGGTGAAGAAGCTCGGCTGGCTGATGACGATGCCCGGCGACTTGGCGATGCCGGTGCCGTCGATGAACGCCGCCCAGTCGAAGCCGGGCATCAGCGTGGACAGATCGGCGACCGCGTACTTGTTGTAGGTCTTGTCGGCGTCACGCGAGTCGACCTTGGTCCACTGCTGTTCGGCCAGCGCGGTTTCCAGCGCGAGGATGTTCTTGGCCTGCGCCGCGGCACCGTCGATGCCGGCCAGCGTGAGCATGGCGGCGATGTGCGCCTGGTACTGCGCGCGGATCTCGACGAACTTGGCATCCTTGTCCAGGTAGTAGTCGCGGTCCGGCAGGCCGGTGCCGCCCTGGAACAGATAGACCATGTACTGCGTCGAGTCCTTGGCGTCGGTGTCGATGTAGCCCGGCATCAGGTTGACGCCGATGTTCGACAGCCGGGCGAAGCTCGCCGCGAGCGCCTTGCGATCGGCCATCGCGTCGATGGCGGCGAGCTCGGCTTCGAGCGGCTTGAGACCCAGCTCGTCGGCGCGCGCCGCGTTCATGAACGCGGCGTAGTAGTCGCCGACCTTCTGTTCGTCGGAGCCGGCCGGCTTGTCGGCCTTGGCCGCCGCTTCCTCGATGATCGCCCGCAGCTGCTGCTCGGCGTCGTCGGCCAGCTTGGTAAACGCGCCGTAGTTGGACTTTTCCGCCGGCACCGGATTGTTCTTCAGCCAGGTGCCGTTGACGTGGCGGTAGAAGTCGTCCTGCGGGCGGATGGCGGCGTCGAACTGCGTGGCGTCGATGCCCGAAGCCAGCGCCTTGGGCGCCGCCGGCGCAGCCGCCGGCTCGGATTTGTTGCAGGCAACGAGCAACAGGGCGCTGAGGGCGCCCAGAGCGATATGACGCATGGGTTGGAATTCCTCGTTCTAAGGGTGAATCGGCGTGCAGCTTAAGCGGCGTAGACCGCGCTCGCACCCGGAAATTCCCCCAGCGCCGCGCGGTGCGTGCCGATTACTTGATGTTTGCGCTGTTCATGTCGCCTTATGCACAGCGTCGGACCTATACTGCGCCGCCCCCTTGCGGAACCGCTCGATGAGCTTCGCACTCGACCCGCTGCCGGCGCAGGACAAGCCGGCGCTGTATGCCGCACTGGCCGCGCAGGCACAAGCCCTGCTGCACGGCGAGCGCGATCGCGTCGCCAATGCCGCCAATCTCGCGGCGCTGATCTGGCACCAGCTGCCGGCGCTGAACTGGGCCGGTTTCTATTTCTACGACGGGCGCGAGCTGGTGCTGGGCCCGTTCCAGGGCAAACCCGCCTGCGTGCGCATCGCGCTGGGCCGCGGGGTCTGCGGCACCGCCGCGGCCACCCGGCAGACCCAGCTGGTCGCCGACGTGCACGCCTTTGCCGGTCACATCGCCTGCGATCCGGCGTCGAACGCGGAGATCGTGGTGCCGCTGCTGCGCGACGGCGTGCTGCTGGGCGTGCTCGATCTCGACAGCCCGCAGCCGGGGCGCTTCGACGCGGCCGACCGCGCCGGACTCGAGCGGCTCGCCGCGCTCTGGGTTGCGTCGCTGGCCTGACGCGCGCCGCAGCGGCTTCGCCGCCTGCGCCCGTCCGCTCGTCCACAAGCCCATAGACGTGTGGTCGCTCTGGGTGTCT
>JBFHQK010000247.1:0-4101 GCA_041592255.1 Fontimonas sp. | reverse complement strand
GGCGGCTGGCCGGCGTGGCTGCTGCATGGGCTCGGCAGCACCCTGCTGGTCGCGCGCGTGCTGCACGGCGCGGCGCTGTCGTACACGGAAAAATGGCGCTTCGGCCGTTACTACGGCGCCCTGCTGACGTTTGTGCTGCTGCTTGTCGCCGGCCTGCTGTGTCTGTGGCAGGCACTGGCCGCGCGCTGAGGCGGCGCCGGCGTAGACAGTCCGTGCTGGCGCGCCCGGGCAACCGGTAGGGAGCAGGGGAGAGCAGTCACACCCGGCGACTTCTCCCGGACGGCCAGCATCGGACCGATGCCTATGCTCCGTCCATCCGGCTGGCCGGGATATGATCTGGATCAGCGCACGCGCAGCCCCGCCCCGCCTATGGTCCCCGCCGCACCGGGCGGTGGACAGCGCGTGCCGGTCTGCCCGCGATCTCCGGGGCACTGTGGCCAGTGCGGAATACTTCGTGCGAGGGAGTGCGCAGTATGAAATCGGGTGAGGTCGAAGCCTGTCCCTGCGGTTCGCGCCGGGCCTACGGCGCGTGCTGCGAGCCGCTGCACCGGGGGCAGGTCGCCCCGACCGCCGAAGCGCTGATGCGCGCGCGCTACAGCGCTTATGCGCTGCGCCTGAACCTGTATCTGCTGGCGACCTGGCACGCCAGCACCCGGCCGCGCAGCAAGGAACTGGACGTCGGCGCCGAGGCGACGCGCTGGCTCGGGCTCGAGGTGCTGCGCACGGAGCCGACCGGCCCCGACCAAGCGGTGGTCGAGTTCATCGCCCGCTACCGCGTCGGCGGCGGCCGCGCCGAGCGCCAGCACGAAGTCAGCCGCTTCGTCCGCGAGCACGGGGCCTGGTACTACGTCGACGGCGAATTCCCGGACTGAAAACGCCAGCGCGCTGCCTGCAACGGGCGGCGCTGACTCCGGCCCGCGCTGGCGCATGAAAGTGTGCTGGCGGACGCCGGGCCGCTGCGCCGCAATCGGCGCTGCTGGTGTGGAGACGCCGGTTCATCCCCCGTTCGTTTTCGCCGGTTTAGCTTGCGCGTCCGCCGCAGCGGCGGTCGGTCCGTTGCTTGCTTGTCATGAAGGGTCCGCTAGAGTGGCGGCCTGTAGGGAGAATAGCGATGACCCCCCCAACGCTTACGCTCTATACGTTTGCTGCATCGCAGTCGAGTGAGAAAATCCGCTGGACGCTGGATGCCGCCGGCCTGCGCTATCGCGAGCACCGGCTGACCCCGTTCATGCACGCGACCGGGCGACGGAGCCTCGCCGGCGGTCTGGGCGTGTCGGTGCCGGTGCTCGAAGCCGACGGTGAAACCATCCACGACAGCACCCGCATCCTCGAGTGGCTGGAGACGCACCGCGCGCCGTTTGCGCTGATCCCGGCCGACCCGGTGCAGCGCGCCGCGGTGATGCGCGTCGAGGCGCGTTTCGACCATATCGGCCCGCATGTGGTGCGTAGCATGTATGCGACGCTGCTCGCGGACCCCGAAATGGTGCGGCGGCTGTGGGCCGTCGACGCCGGTGTCTGGCAAGCGGGCCTGTTGCGGGTGGGGTTTCCGCTGCTCAGCCGACTGTTCCGGCGCGGGCTGGGCGTCTCGCCGGCGACGCTCGCCCATTCGCAGCGCGTGATCGAACGCGCCTTGGCCGAGCTCGACCGGGTCGCCGCCAGCGGTAGGCCTTACCTGGTCGGCGAAGCGCTCAGCGTCGCCGACATCACTGCCGCCGCCCGCCTGGCCCCGCTGGTGTGCCCGGACGAACACCCGGTGTTCTCGGATCCCGAGTACCGCGACGCGATCACGCCGCTGGTCAGCGCCTGGCAGGCCCATCCCGGCATGGCCTGGGTGCGTGAGCTGTACCGGCTGCACCGGCGCGTGCGGCCGCTGCGGGTGCTGAGCGTTGCGCCCAGTGCCGTGGATGCGTTCGGCGGACTGTCGGCGCCACTGCCCAGGCGCCGCGGTGCTGCCACGCGGGCGCGGCCGGCGCGCTGACGCGGCGGTTCAGGACTGCAGCGCTTCGAGTTCGCTGGCCGCCTCGAGCCATTGCTCCTCGAGCCGGTCGAGCTGCTCGCGCAGCGCGCCGCGCTCGCGGGTCAGCTGCGCGACCTCGCCGCCGGCGCCGCCGGTGTAGAGCGCCGGATCGGCCAGGCGCGACTCCAGCTCGGCGAGCTGTTTCTGCAGTCGCGCCATCTGCGTGTCGAGTTTCTTGACCGTGTCGCGCAGCGGCTTGAGGCGCTCGCGCGCGTCGACCGCGCTGCGGCGCTGCGGCTTGGCGCTGTCGGACGGGGCCGGGGCGGTGGTGGACGCCCGGTCGCGGCTGGCCAGCCAGCGTGCGTAGTCGTCGAGGTCGCCGTCGAAGGCCTCGCACTGGCCGCCGGCGACGAGCCAGAAATCGTCGCAGGTGGCGGTTAGCAGGTGGCGATCATGCGACACCAGGATCACGGCGCCGGGATAGCTCGCCAGCGCGGTTTCAAGCGCGTGGCGCATGTCCAGGTCGAGGTGGTTGGTGGGCTCGTCGAGCAGCAGCAGGTTCGGGCGCCGGTAGACGACCATCGCCAGCGCCAGCCGTGCCTTCTCGCCGCCGGAGAACGGCGCCACCGCTTCGAACGCGCGATCGCCGCGGAAATTGAAGCCGCCGAGAAAATCGCGCAGCGACTGCTCGCTGGCACGCGGGTCGAGGCGCCGCAGGTGCAGGATCGGCGAGGCCTGCGGGTCGAGCTGTTCGAGCTGGTGCTGCGCGAAATAGCCGATGCACAGGTCGGGCGAGCGCATGATCTGCCCCGACAGCAGCGGCAGCTCGCCGGCAATCGTGCGCACCAGCGTCGACTTGCCGGCGCCGTTGGCGCCGAGCAGACCGATCCGCTCGCCGGGTGCGATCAGCAGGCGCAGGTTGTTGAGAATGGTCCGCTCGGGATAGCCGGCCGCGGCCTTGTCGAAGCGCAGCAGCGGCGACGGCAGTTTCTCGGGCGCCGGAAACTCGAACGAAAACTCCGAATCCCAGTGCGCCGGCGCCACCTGCTCCATGCGCTCGAGCGCCTTGACCCGGCTCTGTGCCTGGCGTGCCTTGCTGGCCTTGGCCTTGAACCGGCGGATGAAGCTTTCCAGGTGTGCGACCCGGGCCTGCTGCTGCGCGTAGGCCGCGGCCTGCAGGCGCAGCTTTTCGGCGCGCTGTAGCTCGAACTGCGAGTAGTTGCCGGTATAGAGCGTCGCGGTGGTGCGTTCGAGGTGCAGGGTGTGGCTGGTCACCGCATCGAGGAACTCGCGGTCATGCGAGATCACCAGCAGCGTGCCGGGGTAGTTCGTCAGCCACGACTGCAGCCAGATCACCGTGTCGAGATCGAGGTGGTTGGTGGGCTCGTCGAGCAGCAGCAGGTCGGAGCGGCACATCAGCGCGCGGGCCAGATTCAGGCGCATGCGCCAGCCGCCGGAAAAGCTCGACACCGGGCGCGCCTGCTCCTCCGGCGCAAAGCCCAGACCGTGCAGCAGGCGCGCGGCGCGGGCGCGCGCGGCATAGCCGCCGATCGTGTTCAGGCGCTCATGCAGCGCGCCGATCGCCAGCGCGTCGTGGGCGGCTTCGGCGGCGGCGAGCTTGCGTTCGAGTTCGCGCAGTTCGACGTCGCCGTCGAGCACGTAGTCGAGCGCGGGATCCGGCAGCGCCGGGGTTTCCTGCGCCACCGCGGCGATTGTCAGATGGCGCGGCACGCTGATCTCGCCGCGGTCGGGCTGCAGCGTGCCCAGCAGTGCCGCGAACAGCGAGGATTTACCGGTGCCGTTGCGGCCGACGACGCCGACATGCCAGCCGGCGTGCAGGGTGAAACTGGTGTCTTCGAGCAGCGCGCGGGCGCCGCGGCGCAGCGTGGCGCGGGTGAGGGTGATCATGCGCGCAGTGTAGCGATTGACCTGGGGCAACGCGGGGCGGCAGGGTGCGGCTTACAGTGCGCAGCGCAACCGCCGCCGCGACCCGCCGGCTTTTCACCGGACGCCCGCATGACGCTCGACGCCGACCTGCTGCCCACTCCCGTGCTCGCGCTGCTGAGCCTGGCGCAGGCTGCGGCGCTGGTCGCGGCGCTGCGCTTTGCGCCGTGGGCCTCGCTGCGCGGGGTGCCGCAGCGCCT
>JBFHQK010000246.1:0-4109 GCA_041592255.1 Fontimonas sp. | reverse complement strand
GCGCGTGTCGACGCCGAAGTCGTCGGCGCTGTAGTCGGCGACCTTGAGCAGTCCGCGCAGCTTGCCCACCAGCGCCATGCCGGCGGACAGGTCGATCTCGCTGCCGTAGTCGTCCGCCGGCGTCGCGGCGTCGGCACCAAAGACGTGATACGCGGCCGTGAGCTGCACCGGTCCGAGCGTGCCGCTGACCGAGGCGTAGAGATCCTCGACACCGTTGGCCGGCGTGCTCAGGAACACATCGGCCCAGCCCTGGAACGCGTGCTTGGTGGCCAGCGGCGTCTGCAGGCCGTAGGCGCCGCCATCAGAGCCGAGCCGCTCGTAACCCAGCTTCAGCGTCAGCGGCCGCAGACCCAGTCCCAGCTCAGCGTGCAGATAGTCGGCGTCGAAATCGCTGGTGCCGAGCGTGGCATTCTGGCGCGCGTACTCGGCCGCGTAGAGCAGCTTGAACGACGGGTTCAGCGCCACGCTGCCGGCCGCGCGCAGGCCAAAGGTGTCGCTGTCGGTTTCGGTGCCAGCCGCATAATCAAGCAGATAGGCATAGGCGCTGAGCGTGAGCGCCGGCAGCGGTGCCCAGGCCAGATGGAGCAGATGCCCATCGACATCGGCGTTGGTTGCGGTGATGGTGTTGACGGTGCCCAGATAGGCGTACTGGCCGGTCAGGGTGTCGATACCGTTGTACTTGAGGAAGGCGCCGTCGAAGGTCTGTTCGTTCTGGCGCCAGCCGACATTGCCGACCCAGCGCGCGTTGTCGAGCATCAGCCGGCTGCGGCCGAGCGTCGCCGTCACGCCGGGCACCCCGGCATAGCGCAGACCGTATTGGTTGACCTCGGCGCCGCTCGGATCGGACACGACCGAGTAGCCGGCCTGCTCCGGTGCGTAGTCGTCGCGCAGCGCGGCGACATGTTCCATCTCGACAAACGCCGTCAGGTCATACCACGCCGCGCTGCTGTAGCCCAGGCGCGTGCGCAGGGTGATGGCGTCGGCATCCCGCAGCGTATTGTCCTGCTCCACCCCCTCGTAGCGCAGGCGCAGGTCCAGCGATGGCTTGCCGCCGGCAAGCGCCTCGGCCAGCGTCGGCGCGGCGGCCGCAGGCGGGGTGGCGAGCAGCGCCAACAGCGCGCAGCCGGCGCCGGCAGCGATCGTCGATTTGATTCCGGTTTTCCTCACGGCGTGAACTCCCTGGTCGTGTGCAAAGCGTGGTGGCGTAGCATAAGGCAACAAAAAAAGGCGTCCCCCGACCCATGTCATCTGGTCGGAAGGACGCCTTTGTCCGCTGCCGGGTTTTCGATCGTTGCGCGGCTGCCGTCGTTGGCGGCGCCGGAGCGCCCCGCACAGGATCTGCGCAAGACCGAGCAAGCGACGTGCCAACCGGGCACGTATCTTGCGGCAGATCGCGCCATGACCCACCGATCCCGAAGCTGCGGCGCCCGATGCGCGTGATGCTGGTCGACGACGACGACGGCCGGCGGGCGCTGCTGCAGCAGGCGCTGGCGGCCGAGGGCCATCAGGTGATCGCGGTGCTGGCCACGCGCGACGACCTGCTCGCCGCGGTGGCGCGCGCGCAGCCCGACATCATCCTGATTGACGTCGATGCCCCCAGCCGCGACACGCTCGAATCGCTGGGCCAGATCTCGCGCGACCGACCGCGGCCGGTCGTCGTGTTTGCCGCGCACAGCGACGCCGAAACCACGCGGCGGGCGCTGCGCGCCGGCGTCAGTGCCTACGTCGTCGATGGATTGGCGGCCACCCGTCTGAAGTCGGTGATCGATGTAGCGATCGCGCGCTTCGACGACTACCAGCGTCTGCACCGCGAACTGGAGGAAACCCGCGGCAAGCTCGCCGACCGCCGCGACGTCGACCGCGCCAAGGGGCTGCTGATGCAGCGGCGCGGCCTGCAGGAGGAGCAGGCCTACGAGCTGCTGCGCAAGCTGGCGATGGACCGCAACCTGAAGATCGGCGACGCCGCGCGCACGCTGATCGCCGCCGCGGAGCTGCTGTAGGGCCTAGCGAGAGCGCAATGAACGAAAGTCCGGAGATCAAGACGCTGCGCATCGGAGTCGTGCCGCTGGCCGATGCCGCCCCGCTGGTCGTCGCCTGCGCGCGGGGCTTCTTTGCCGCCCAGGGGCTCGAGGTCGAACTCAGCGTCGAAGCGAGCTGGGCCAGCATCCGCGACAAGGTCGCCGCCGGCCTGCTCGACGCCGCGCAGATGCTGGCGCCGATGCCGCTGGCGGCGACGCTGGGCCTCGATGGCGTCGGCGTGCCGATGGTCACCGGTCTGTCGCTCAACCTCAACGGCAACGCGATCACGGTTTCGGAGCCGCTGTACCGCGCCTTGCGGCTGCACACCCACGAGGCGATGGCGGCCGGCCACGCGCTCAAGGCCGTGCTCGCCCACGACCGCGTACACGGCCGCGGGCCGCGCGTATTCGCACATGTCTTTCCGTTCTCGGCGCACCACTATCAGCTGCGTCACTGGCTGGCCGCGGCGGGGATCGATCCCGACCGCGACCTGCGCCTCGAGGTGGTGCCGCCGCCGCTGATGGTGCAGCACCTGCGTGACGGGCGCATCGACGGTTTTTGCGTCGGCGCGCCGTGGGGCGCGGTGGCCGAGGCGGCGGGGGTTGGCCAGCGCATCGTCAGCGGCTATCAGATCTGGAACAACGCGCCGGAGAAGGTGCTCGGCGTCACCCGCGCCTGGGCTGACGCCCATCCGGCCACCCACCGCGCCCTGATCGCCGCGCTGATCGCCGCGGCGCGCTGGCTCGACTCACCGGCGCACCGGCTCGAAGCGGCACAGGTGCTGATCGAGCGTGTACTGCTGGACGCACCGCCGGCGACGCTGCGCGCGGCGCTCGCGCGCCCGCCGCCGGGCGATCCCTTCGCCGGCGCCGGTCTGGTGTTTCACGACGGCGCCGCCGGATTTCCCTGGCGCTCGCACGCGCACTGGTTCATCACCCAGATGCAGCGCTGGCAGCAGCTCGACCGCGCGGTCGATGCCGCCACCGTGGCCCGCGCCGTCTACCGGCCGGAGCTGTTCCGCGCCGCCGCGCAGCGCGTCGGGGCGCCCTGCCCGACCGCGGACAGCAAGGCGGAGAACCAGCATGCGACGCCGTGGCGGATGGCGGCGAGCGAGGGCGAGCTGCAGATGGGCGCGGATCTGCAGCTGCCGGGCTGACGCACCGCCGGGGTGCAGCGGCGCGCGCCAGTGCGGTGCACGCCGCGCCGCAGCGGCGCCGGGCCGGCCGCAAACCCCGCGTGGCGGTGCTGGCACAAGCATTGCGTACTCATCGATGCGCCCGGGCGGACCAACGGCGGTCCGGACCCCGGCGGCGCACAGCATGAAGGACAACGGCGTCCATGTGACGGTCACCCGACCGGACATGGGCGCTTTTTTTTGACCTGGGGAAATGAAATGGTCGCACTGCATCCGCGCTCCCATGCCCGCCGCCTGCTGCGCGGCGCCGGCGTCCTGCTGGCCGGACTCGGCCTGGCGCTGACCGGCGCATCCCACGCCGCCACTACGCTCGAGAAGGAGGAGCTGAGGCTGGGCTTCATCAAACTCACCGACATGGCGCCGCTGGCGATCGCCTACGAGAAAGGCTACTTCGAGGACGAGGGCCTGTACGTGACGCTGGAGGCGCAGGCGAACTGGAAAGTCCTGCTCGACCGCGTCATCTCCGGCGAACTCGACGGCGCCCACATGCTCGCCGGACAGCCGCTGGCGGCGACCATCGGCTATGGCACCCGGGCCGACATCATCACGCCGTTTTCGATGGACCTGAACGGCAACGGCATCACCGTCTCCAACACGATCTGGGCGGAGATGAGGAAACACCTGCCGATGCGCGACGGCAAGCCGCTGCACCCGATCAGCGCCAGCGCGCTGGCACCGGTGGTCAGGCAGTACAAGCAGGACGGCAAGCCGTTCAGCATGGGCATGGTCTTCCCGGTGTCGACGCACAACTACGAGCTGCGCTACGGGCTGGCCGCCGGCGGCCTGCACCCGGGCTACTACGCGCCGGCCAAGGGCGATGTCGCCGGCCAGATCCAGGCCGACGTCCTGCTGAGCGTGACGCCGCCACCGCAGATGCCGGCGACGCTGGAGGCCG
>JBFHQK010000245.1:0-4115 GCA_041592255.1 Fontimonas sp. | reverse complement strand
GATCTGGAGCTGCTGTTCGCGGACACCGGCGGCGTGGTTCATGTGCGCTCGTCGAGCCGTCTCGGCTATTCGGATTTTGGCGTCAACCGCGCGCGGGTGGAGCGGCTGCGCGCGGCCTTTGAGCGCGCCGAACGCTGAGGGATGCCGGCGGCACAACCACAGGAGGTGGGACGATGGCTAGGACAGGCCGGTTTGATCTCGTGCTGTTCGGCGCCACCGGGTTTACCGGAGCGCTGACGGCGGAATACCTGGCCGGCGCGGGCCAGGGGCTGCGCTGGGCGCTGGCCGGGCGCAACGCCGACCAGCTCAAGCTGGTGCGCGCGCGGCTCACGGATGCGGCCCCGCACTGCCGTGAGCTGCCGCTGCTGCAGGCCGACAGCGCCGATGCGGCGTCGATGCACCGGCTGGCCGCGTCGGCGCGGGTCGTGATCACGACCGTCGGGCCGTACATCCAGCACGGCGAATCGCTGGTGGCCGCCTGCGCCCAGGCCGGCACCGACTACGTCGATCTCACCGGCGAGCCGGAGTTCGTCGACCGCATGTGGCTGCGCTATCACGACCGCGCACGCGACAGCGGGGCGCGCATCGTGCACTGCTGCGGCTTCGACAGCATCCCGCACGATCTGGGCTGCTGGCTGACGGTGCAGCAGCTGCCCGCCGACGTGCCGCTGCGGGTCGAGGGTTTCGTCCGCGCCAGCGGCGGCTTCTCCGGCGGCACGCTGCATTCCGCCGTCCCCGCGTTGTCGCGCCTGCGCGAGTCGGTTCGAGTCGGCCGCGAGCGCCGGCGCGAGGAGGGCTGGCCGCTGGACCGGCACATCGGCGCGATCCGCCACGGCCTGCGTTACGTCAACGAGCTGGGCACCTGGACGCTGCCGCTGCCGAGCATCGATCCGCAGATCGTGCGCCGCAGCGCCGCAGCGCTCGATCGCTACGGGCCGGACTTCCGCTATGGCCATTTCCTGCAGGTCAAGAAGCTGAGCACGGCGGCGCAGCTGGCGGGCGGCGCGGCGGCTGCGCTGATCGGCAGCCAGTTCGCGCCCACGCGCAGCCGTCTGCTCGGCCTGCGCGCCACCGGTCAGGGGCCGAGTGCCGCGCGCCGCGCCCGGGGCTGGTTCAAAATCACCTTCCTGGGCGTCGGCGGCGGACGGCGGGTGCGCTGCGAAGTCAGCGGCGGCGATCCCGGCTATGGCGAAACCGCCAAGATGCTCGCCGAGTCGGCGCTGTGCCTGGCGCAGGATGCGCTGCCGCGCAGTGCCGGGGTGATCACGCCGGCGCAGGCGATGGGCAATGCGCTGATCGCGCGCCTGCAGCGCGCCGGCATCGCGTTTCGCGTCTGCAACGTGCATTGAAGGGGGTGGCGGTGGGACAGTTCTTCGTGCTGCTCGGGGCCGCATACGGCCTGCTGGGCGTGGGTCTGGGCGCCTTTGGCGCGCACGCGCTGCGCGCGCGCCTGTCGCCCGATCAGCTTGCGGTGTGGAAGACCGCAGTGGAATACCAGATGTATCACGCGCTGGCGCTGCTGGCGGTCGGGGCGCTGCTGCGCCTGGCGCCGGCCCCCGGGCTGCTGCGTGGTGCCGGCCTGTGCTTCGGCGGTGGCGTGCTGCTGTTTTCCGGCAGCCTCTATGCGCTGAGTCTGTCGGGCGTGCGCGCGCTGGGCGCCATCACGCCGCTGGGCGGGCTGCTGTTGCTCGCCGGCTGGGCGCTGCTGTTGAGCGCCGCGTGGGGGGCGTTGCGCGCGTAGATCCGGCGCGCCCCGCCGCGGCGCCGCTCAAGCGCGCAGTGCGCGCAGCAGGCTGTCGCGGATGTCGGCGACAGCCTGCTCGCGGCTGGTCTTGAGGCCGGCGGCCAGCTCCGCGGCGAACTGCTGATGCACCGCGCGCAGATCGCCGTCGAACTGCTTGCGCAGCAGTTCGAGCTCCTGTTCGTGCTGCCGGCGGCGCGCGTCGTCGTCCTTGTCGTGCTGCCGGCGCAGCAGCTCGATCTCCTGGTCCTGCTGCTTGCGCAGCGTCTTCAGATTGGCGGCCAGGCGCTGCTCCATCGCGCTCAGGCGCGCTTCGATCGCGGTGACGCGCGCGTCGAGCGCATCGGCCATCGCCGCGGTGTCCGCGCGCTGCTGCACGCTTCCCGCGCGCAAGGCGTCGAGCTCCCCGCGCAGCGACGCGGCCGCTGCCTCCGGCAGCAGCTCCGCGGCCATCGGCGCCGGCGTCGGGCTTCCGCGCGCGGCGCCGGACGCCGGCAGTGCGGGCGCTTCAGGCGCGACGTCGGCCGCGGCACTGGCGCGCGAGTCGGCGGGCAGGTCGGCGGGGTGGTTCGGCTCGTTGTCCGCGCCGCGCTGGACCGCGGCTTCGATATGCTGCAGCACGCGCTGCAGTTGTTCGGCGGTCGGGGGTTTCTGCAGCACGTCGGTGGCGCCCTGACGGCGCGCCTGGTCGGCAAACGACGATCCCTCGTTGGACGAGCAGATCACCACCGGAATCGCCGCCGTCTGCGGATTGGCCTTGATCTGGCGCAGGGCCTCGAAGCCGTCCTCGCCGGGCATCACGTGATCGAGAAAGATCAGGTCCGGCGTCTGCGTGGCCAGCCACGCATAGGCGGCGTGCGCGCTCTCGGCGGTGTCGACCTTGAAGGCGTGGCTTTCGAGATACTTGCGCAAGGCAAAGCGCGCCGAGCGGGAATCGTCGACCACCAGTGCGGTTCGCTGGTTCGGGTGCATTGCGTCCCTCCTGGACTCCTGCGTGTCTGCGAATCTAGCACCGCGACCCAGGCCTGTGCAGCGCCGCTGAGGACTCGTCTGCCCGTGGCTATCGGAAATGTCCGACAGTGGGAGTGCCGGCGTGCAGGCACACTGTGAACTGTTTCACGCGCCACGCGGCGCGCAGCAGCACGGACGCCGCTGCTTTTCTCGGTTTGCCCCGTTGCCGTCAGGGAAGGCGTGACCGGGGCCAGGACGGACATACACACGATGCGGTTCAGGCAGATTCGCGGCTGGCGCACGGCCGCGGTGGGGGCGGCTGTGGTTTCGGGCATGGTCATCGGCGCGGTTGCGGTGTCGCCGCAATGGCGCGCGCAGGTGCTGGCGCTGGCAGGGGCGGACGCCTGCCCGCCGGGCTACGAGCACGTCGATCCGGTGGTGGTGTCCGCGCGCCTGAACCCGGCGTTTGCGCGTTCGCAGCAGTCCGAGATCCGGCGCCAGTTCGGCGAGCGCATCTGTGCCTGGCGCAAGCTGCCGGCGGCGTTTGCCGAGAAGCACGCCGAACAGCAGGCCGTGATCGGCACACGCGGGCAACTGACGGCGACGCAGATGCGCGCGGCCGTCGAGCAGCGCGCGGCGCTCAAGGCGGTGCAGGCCAAGGTTGCCAACGCGGTGGGCCAGTGGGAGGAATACGGCCGCGGCCCGCAGGTGACCGATCCCGAATATCCGGACGGCGCCAACGACGGCATTCCCGAAGTCGCCGGCCGCGCCGACCACTTCGCCTACGACCCGCAGGCCCAGCGTCTGTTCGTCGCCATCGCCAACGGCGGCATCTGGATGTCCGAAGCGGTCGGCGGCGACGTCGGCACCCTGGGCGATGAGTGGACGCCCATCGGCGACACCCTGCCGACCCTGGTCAACAGCGCGGTGGCCTGGACGCCGGCCGGCGGCGGGCGCGTGATTGCGCTGACCGGCGAGCACGTGCAGGGCGGCAACACCTACGTCGGTCTCGGCGGCTACTGGTCGGACGATCTGGGCGCGAGCTGGCATCAGGCGCAGGGACTGCCCGACGGCACCAATGCCTCGCGTCTGGCGGTCGATCCGAGCAACCCGAACATCATCTATGCCGCCACCGGCATGGGCCTGTATCGCTCCGATGACGCCGGCACCCGCTTCGTCAACGTCGCGCTGCCGGTGTCCGAGTCCTGTGCCGGCGTCAGCGGACTGGGGCCGTGCCAGCTGGCCAACTTCGTCACCGACGTGGTCATCAAGCATCCGGGCGGTGCCAGCGCGGTCAGCTGTTCGGCCGACGGTTGTCCGGTGCTCGCCGCGGTGGGGTTCCGCTCCGGGCTGCTGCCGTACGCCGACGGCACGCCGCAGTCGCCGGGCAACGGCCTCTACCGCTCCGAAACCGGCATGCCGG
>JBFHQK010000244.1:0-4130 GCA_041592255.1 Fontimonas sp. | reverse complement strand
GTACCGCACCTGGCGCTCGGCCGTGGCTCGCGCGGCCGCCAGCTCGACTATCTGGCGCATCTGGCCGATGCCGACGCCGACACCGTGCTGATGGGCGACTTCAACTGCGAGCCGCTGGAGCTGGCGCACCATCCGGAACTCCAGCGCATCGGCTTTCGCCTGATCCACCATGAACCGACCTATCCGAGCTGGCGGCCGGTGCGCAGCATCGACCACGTGCTGGTGACCCCGAGTGTGAAGGCGCGGCCGGGCCGGGTGCTGCTGGATTCGAAGCTGTCGGATCACCTGCCGGTGGCCACGGAAATCCGCCTGCGCCCACGATGACGCCACCCGATTGGCGCAGCATCGCGCTCGCACTGTGGCTCCTGGTCGCGATTTACGCTGCCGGCCACGCGCTGCTGAGCCGCCGCGACCCACGCACCGCCTGGGGCTGGATCGCGGTCTGCTGGCTTTTTCCGTTTGCCGGGCCGGCGCTGTATTTCATTTTTGGCATCAACCGCATCCGCGCGGGCGCGCAGCGCCTGGGCATGGAGTCGCGCGCCCCCGGCGGCACCGCGCTGCACGCCGACGATGTGCGCCACAGCCGCCACGGCGGCGGCGAGCCCGTGCCGATCTGGCTCGAAGAGCTCGCGCGCACCGCCGACACGCTGACCGGACTGCCGCTGCTGGCCGGCAACCGCATCGAGGCGCTGCACAACGGCGAACAGGCCTACCCACGCATGCTGGCGGCGATCGACGCCGCCCGCCATTCGATCGCACTGGCGACCTACATCTTCGACAACGACGCGGTCGGCGCGCGCTTCGTCGAGGCGCTGGCGCGTGCGCATGCGCGCGGCGTCGCGGTGCGGGTACTGATCGACGGCTTCGGCCAGCACTATTCCCTGCTGCCGATCGCACGGCGCCTGCGCGCCCGCGGCGTCCACTGCGCGATCTTCAATCCGCTGCGCCTGCTGCCGCCGTCGCTGCACCTGAATCTGCGCAATCACCGCAAGCTGCTGCTGATCGACGGGCAGATCGGTTTCACCGGCGGCATGAACATCGGCCGCCGCCATCTGGTCGGCGACGGCGTTGCGCACGCCGCATCCGATATCCATTTCGAACTGCACGGGCCGGTGCTGGGCCAGCTCTACGACATCTTCGCCGATGACTGGCGGCTGGCCGCCGCGCCGGAGCTGCCGCGTCCGCCGCCATGCGCGGCCGCGCCGTCATCCAGCGCCATCTGCCGCGTGATCACCGACGGGCCCAACGAGAATTACGACCACCTGACGATGGTGCTGCAGGCGGCAATTTCGGCAGCGCACCGGGACGTGCTGGTGATGACGCCCTACTTCCTCCCGCCCAACGAAATGATCGCCGAACTGCAGGCCGCGGCGCTGCGCGGCGTGCGGGTCGAGGTGATCCTGCCAGTCAAGAGCAATCTGCCGTTCGTGCACTGGGCCACGCGCAACATGCTCGGCGAGCTGCTGCGCTTTGGCGTGCGCGTGTACTACCAGCCGCCGCCGTTCTGCCACAGCAAGCTCTTCGTCATCGACGGCGCCTACGCGCAGATCGGCAGCGCGAACCTCGACGCGCGCAGCCTCAAGCTCAACTTCGAGCTGGCGGTCGAAGTCTATGACCGTGCCTTTGCGCAGACGCTTGCGGCGCACTTCAACGGCGTTCGCGCGCACTCGCGCCCGGTGGCGCTGGCCGAAATCGAGGCGCGCTCACTGCCGGCGCGGCTGCGCGACGCGGCGTTCTGGCTGTTTTCGCCCTACCTGTAGGCGCACTCGCAGCACCACCAGTGCGAAGCGGCGCACATCCAGCCGCCGCGCATCCTGCTACACCGCTGCCACGCTGGCGCCCGTGCAAGCCGCCCGCAGGCCGTCAGGGCCACGGCGGCAGGTCCAGCCCGCCCATCGGAGAGGACATCATGCGAAGCACGCTTTCGATCATCACATCCGTGCTGCTGCTGGGCAGCGCGGCGGCAACGGCGCAGGAGCCGGCGCCTGAGCCGGCGCTGGCGCGGACCTTCATGGACGCCCAGCTGCAATGGGGTCCGTGTCCGGAGTTCATCCCCAAGGGCTGCGAGATTGCCGTGCTGCACGGCGACCCCGCCCAGCCCAACGTCGACATTTTCTTCAAGGTGCCGGCGGGCTTGAGCATCCCCAGCCACTGGCACACCTCCGCGGAGCGGATGGTGCTGGTGTCGGGCGTGCTCGAGGTGCGCTACGAGGGCCAGGACGCGGTGACCCTCAAGCCCGGCAGCTACGCCTACGGCCCGGCCAAGAAACCCCATTCCGCGCGCTGCCACGCCGGCGCGCCGTGCGTGCTGTTCATCGCGTTCGAAGCGCCGCTCGATGCGATCCCGATGGCCATGGCCACGGCCACCCCATAGCGCCCAGACCCCGGGGCCATGGCGCATCGCCGGCGCCGCTCAGCCGCCGGCGATGCGCACCAGGGTCCGGCCCTGCACGGTGCCGGCGATCAGATCGGCGCAGGCGTCGGGCAGTTCATCGAGCGTCACCTCACGCGCCACGACGCGCTCGAGGATGCGCGGTTTCCACTCGCCGGCGAGCTTGGCCCACAGAGCCTCGCGCCACGCGCGCGGGCATTCGACCGAATGGATGCCCAGCAGCGACACGCCGCGCAGGATGAACGGCATCACCGTGGTCTGCAGCTCGTGCGACTGTGCCAGGCCGATGCTGGCGATATTGCCCCAGGCCCGCGTGGTGCGGGTGAGCCAGGCCAGCGTGTCGCCGCCGAGGTTGTCCACCGCGCCGCCCCAGAGTGCCGATTCCAGCGGGCGCGTACCCAGGTTCAGCGCCTGGCGCGACACGATCTCGTCGGCGCCCAGCGACCGCAGGTAAGCGTCGGCGGCGCCGGCCTTGCCGGTGATGGCGTGCACCGTGAAGCCGGCGCGCTTGAACAGGTCGATCGCGAACGAGCCGACGCCGCCGGTGGGTCCGGTGATCGCAATCGGACCCATCTCCGGAGACTGATGGTTTTCGAGCAGGCGCCGCAGCGCGAGGGCGGCGGTGAAGCCGGCGGTGCCGATCGCCATGGCCTCGCGCATCGTCAGGCCAGCCGGCAGCGGCACCAGGATGCTCGCCGGCACGCGCGCGAATTCGGCGTAGCCGCCGTCGAGCGCCTCGCCGATATTGCAGCCGGTGACCAGGACCTGATCCCCCGGCCGGTAGCGCGCGTCGGTGCTGCTGGCGACGACGCCGGCGAGGTCGATGCCCGGCACTTTGGGATAGCCCTTGAGAATGCGCCCCTTGCCGGTCACCGCCAGCGCGTCCTTGTAGTTGATGCCGGACCAGGCCACCCGGACCACGACCTCGCCGGGCGACAGCTCCGCGACCGAGAGGGTCTCGAAGCGGGCGAGCGTGGACTTGTCCTGCGCGTGCACGCGCAGCGCCCTGAAACTGGACATGGCGGTTTCCTTGATCGAGGTCATTTCGACAACGCAGCGCGGTGGCGCGAGAATAGCGGGGCCGAGTGTGGCCGAAAAGCCAGGATCCGTCATGCCGCAATACACCAAGAACCCGCCGCTGCTGGAAGCCGATCTGGCAGCCGATCCGCTGACGCAGCTCGATCACTGGCTCGGCGACGCCGAAAGCGCGGGCATGCAGGAACCCACCGCGATGACGCTGGCAACGGTCGACGCGCAGAACCGGCCATCGGCGCGCATCGTGCTGTTCAAGGGCTTCGACGACGGCGGGCTGACGTTCTACACCAGCTACGCCGGCCGCAAGGGCCGCGAGCTGGAACACAATCCGCACGTCGCGCTGGTGTTCTGGTGGGACAAGCTCGAGCGCCAGGTGCGCATCGAAGGCAAGATCGAGCGCCTGCCGCGCGATCTGTCACGCAAGTATTTCTACCTGCGCCCGCGCGAGTCGCAGATCGGCGCGATCACCTCGCGCCAGAGCGAGATCGTCGACAGCCGTGAAGCGCTGGACCGGCGCTACGACGACAACGTCGCGCGGCTCGCCGGCCAGGACGTGCCCTTCCCGGAGCAATGGGGCGGCTACCGCGTGCGGCCGGTGGCGGTGGAGTTCTGGCAGGGCCGCGGCGGCCGCCTGCATGACCGGCTGCTCTACCGGCGCGATGGCGCGGCGTGGCGGGTCGACCGCCTGGAGCCCTGAGCGCCG
>JBFHQK010000243.1:0-4181 GCA_041592255.1 Fontimonas sp. | reverse complement strand
TGGGCCGCCGGTCAGTGGAACGCGAGCTGGACCGCGCGGTTCATCTACCACACGATCGAGACCTGCGACGACGGCTTCGAGCCGAGCCTGCGGGAGCTGGGTCTGTGCTCGCAGCCGGATCAGGACCTGAGCGACAACTCGGACGATTCGCGCAACAAGCTGCCGACGATCGTTTATCACAACGTGCAGGTGAACTATGAGATCCCGGGCTGGGATACGCGCCTGACGCTGGGTGTGGTCAACGTGCTCGACGAGGATCCGCCGCTGTCGTACACCGCGTTTGCCAACAGCTTCCCCGGCACGCTGTACGAGGCCCCCGGCCGGCAGCCGTACATCCGTCTGCACAAGCGCTTCTGATCCCGCGCCGCGGGTCACAAAGCACCGATCGGGCCGGCTCTTGCCGGCCCGATCCGTTTCTACCGCGTCCGGCGCAGGTGGGCGCCGCGGTGGTTCGGGTAAGCTGCATTCCCTATGGCTTATTCCCGCATCGCTGGCACCGGCAGCTATCTGCCGGCACGGGTGGTCACCAACCGCGACCTCGAATCGCGGATTGAGACCAGTGACGAATGGATCGTGGCGCGCACCGGCATCGAGGCGCGGCATGTGGCCGCCGACGACGAGCTGACCAGCGATCTGGCGCTGCAGGCGGCACGCCGGGCGATGGCTGCGGCCGGCGTCGGCGCGGAAGACATCGATCTGATCATCGTCGCGACGACCACGCCGGACATGGTGTTTCCGTCGACCGCCTGCATCCTGCAGGCCAAGCTCGGTATCAAACAGGGCGCGGCCTTCGACGTGCAGGCGGTCTGCACCGGCTTCATCTATGGGCTGGCCACCGCCGACCGCTTCGTCGCCAGCGGCGCGCATCAGTGCGCGCTGGTGGTCGGCGCCGAAGTGTTCTCGCGCCTGCTCGACTGGAACGACCGCCGCACCTGCGTGCTGTTCGGCGACGGCGCCGGCGCGGTGGTGCTCAGGCGTTCCGATGCGCCCGGTCTCTATTCCAGTCACCTGCATGCGGACGGCAGCTACGGGCATATCCTGCGCGTGGCCGGTGGCATCGCCGAGGGCAAAGTGCGCGGCCACCCGTTCCTCGAGATGGACGGGCAGGCGGTGTTCAAGCTCGCGGTGCGGGTGCTCGACGAGTGTTCGCGCGAGGCGCTGGCGCACAACGGCTACACCGGCGCCGATCTCGACTGGTTCGTGCCGCACCAGGCCAATCTGCGCATCATCAATGCCACCGCCGACAAGATGGGCGTGCCGCGCGCGCGCGTCGTCACCACGGTCAACCGCCAGGGCAACACCTCGGCGGCTTCGGTGCCGCTGGCGCTGGACACCGCGGTGCGCGACGGTCGCATCCAGCCGGGTCATCTGGTGCTGCTCGAAGGCGTCGGCGGCGGCATGACCTGGGGTTCGGTGCTGCTGCGGATGTAGTCGCCCGCAGCACCGCGCGGCGCGCGGCGCTATGCTGCGCGCATGAGCGAAGACCGACTGATCGAGCTGGAAACACGCGTGGCCTACCAGGAGGCGACGCTGCAGCAGCTCAACGACATCGTCACGGCGCAGCAGCAGCGCATCGACCGCCTCGAGCGCGTGTGCCGCGAGCTGGCCGCGCGGATCGCGCGCAGCGCCGATGCGGCGTTCAAGGGCAGCGCCGCCGACGAGATTCCGCCGCACTACTGATCCGCCGCCTGCGCCAAGGCCCCGATGGCCGAGCTCCTGATCCTGGTGGTGATCTTCAGCGTGCTGGCGCTGGTGCTGGTGCGGGTGCGCACGGGCCGGCTGCACTTCCGCGTCGCCGACTGGCCGCTGGGCAAGCAGGTGGAAGCCGGCCTTGCACTGCTGTTCGCCGGCGCCGCGCTGCTGGGCGCGCTGGCCGGTGAATATGCGTTCGCCAGCTGGCTCGGGCTGATGGCAGCGGTGGTCTGCGCCTTTGCCGTGCTGACCTGGCCCCGCAGCGACTAGTCAGCGCGCACCGCTGGTCCGATAGGCGCTGTGCGCCGCCAGGGCCTGCCGTTGCAGCGCCAGCGCGCGGCGCTCCTGCGCGTAGGCCGGGGCGATGCCGGCATGCAGCTCCGGCTGCAGATACCAGTGCATTGAATGCGCGCACTCGACGTCGAATCCGCGCAGCAGCTTGTGCTCGCCCTGGACGCCGGCATCGAAGCGGCGCAGGCGGTGGGCGATGGCGTAGTCGATGCCCTGGTAGTAGCACAGCTCGAAGTGCAGCAGCGCGTGATCGGCCGATGCGCCCCAGTGACGGCCGTAGAGCTGCTCGCCGTCGCAGAAGAAGTAGGCCATGGCGACCAGCCGGTCGCGCGCCCGCGCCAGGCAGCACTGCATCGCCGCGCCCAGTCGCGTCGCCCAGTCCTGCAGGCAGGCCAGATTGAGATAGGGGCGCTGTCCGCGCACGGCATAGGTGTGCGCATACAGCGCAAACACCGTATCCCACTCCTGCGCCGTCAGCGTGTCGGCGCGACGCCACTCGATGGCCAGTCCGTCGCCGCCAATCCGCGCGCGCTCGCGGCGGATGTTGTTGCGCCGCTTGCGCTGCAGCGCGTCGCAAAAGCCGTCGAAGTCCGCATAGCCACGGTTGTGCCAGACGTAGCGCAGCTGCTCGCGGCGCAGCCAGCCCAGCGACTCCAGCACGGCGACATCGGCGGCCTGCGCGAACAGCACATGCGCGCCGGAGGCCCCGGCGGCGCGCGTGCGCGCCTGCAGCGCCTGCGCCAGCGCCAGACGGCCGCGATCGTCGGCCGCGAGCAGGCGCGGTCCGGGCACGGGCGTGAACGGCACGCAGCAGACCAGCTTGGGGTAGTAGTCGAGGCCGTGGCGCGCGTAGTTGCGCGCGATCTCAAAATCGAAGACGAACTCGCCCCAGGAATGTGCCTTCAGGTAGCAGGGCGCGCGGCCGTGCGCGCTGACCACATGCGCCGGCGTCCAGCCGCTTTCCGGCCCAACGCAGCCGTGGGCTTCGAGCGGCACCAGGTAATCGGGCGAGGTGAAGAGGTCGGAGGTCATCACGCCGGGCTACGCTACCATGCGCTCCACCGCCGCCACGCCCGCCATGACCACGATCCGCATCGAACGCCATATCCCCGCCGCGCCGGCGGCGGTCTACGACCTGGTGACGCGGCCGGCGCGCTGGAAGGACTGGCACCCCAGTTCGCTGCGCGCCGATGCGCACGCGATGGACTCGCTGAGCGCCGGCGCGCGCTTCGAGGAGGACATCCGTTCGGCCGGCTTCGTGCGTCATCTGCGCTGGCAGGTGCTCGACAGCCAGCCGCCGCGACGCTGGGCGGCAAACGCGACGATGGACGACGGCAGCCGCGTCAGCCTGCGCTACGAGCTGTCGGCGCAGGCGGGCGGCACGCGTTTCGTGCGCACCCTCGACTACACGCTGCGGCCGTGGTGGCTGCGCGTGCTCAACGAGCTGCTGATGTGGCGGCGCGTGCGCCGTGAATCCCGCCGCGCGCTGGACCATCTCGCACGCCATTTCGGCGGCTGACACCGCGCCGCACCGCGCCGCCTCACTCCGGCGGACGTCCGCGCAGCTGCTTGATCCGACCGCGGCGGGTCTTGTCGTCGGTGCGCTGGCGCCGCGACGTCGCGGAGGGCTTTGTCGCCCGGCGCACCCGCGGCGCCACGGCCGCACGCCGGATCAGTTGCGCGAGACGGTCCAGCGCGTCTTCACGGTTCTGTTCGAGGCTGCGGAAGCGCTGCGCCTTGATGACGATGACGCCGTCGGCGCCGATGCGCTGGTCGCGCAACGCCGCCAGGCGCGACTTGCAGGCCTCGGGCAGCGACGAGGCGCCGCTGTCGAAGCGCAGCTGGACCGCGCTAGCGGTCTTGTGCAGATGCTGGCCGCCGGCGCCCTGCGCGCGGATGGCGCTGAGGTCGATCTCGCGCAGCGGCACGCGGATCGACGCGGTGATCTCGAGCGCCTCGCGCACGGCCGGACGCTTCAGTCGCGCCGCTGCGCGGCGATCCAGCGATCGATCTTGGTCTCCAGCACATCCAGCGGCACCGCGCCGTCGCGCAGCACCTCGTGGTGGAACGCGCGCACGTCGAAGGCCGGGCCCAGCGCCGCCTGCGCCCGGGTGCGCAGTTCGCGGATCTTCAGCTCGCCGATCTTGTAGGCCAGCGCCTGTCCCGGGATCGCCATGTAGCGCTCGGCCTCGGCGACG
>JBFHQK010000242.1:0-4187 GCA_041592255.1 Fontimonas sp. | reverse complement strand
TGCGACGGACCGACGCTGTTCTGGCACACCTTCAATGCCCACGGCCGGCCGGCCGGCGTGGCGCCGCTGGCGGCCGAGCGCGTGCAGGCGTTTGTCACCCGCTGAGCGCGCCGCCTCAGGCGAGGCGTTCGGCCGGCGCCTCGCCGCGCTTCACCGTCGTACACAGCTGCGCCACCTCCTCGCGCACGATCTGCGCCAGCCGCCGCGCGCCGGGCCCGGCGGCGTCCTGATGGGTCAGGATCAGGTACAGCTGGCCGTAGCGCTCCGCGCCCTCCACCAGCGGCAGCGGCTTGAGCGCGCCGCTGTCGAGTTCCTCGCGGATGATGTTTTCCGCATACCAGGCAAAACCCAGTCCCATGGTCGCGGCGCGAATCGACGTCGCCTTGTGCGACACGGTCCAGCGCTGCTCGGCACCGAGCCAGCCGCTGCTGCGTGAACGCTGGGCGCCGGAATCGCGCATCACCAGCTGCCGGTGCTGGCGCAGATCGTCGTGGGTCAGCGGCCGGTTCAGACGATGCAGCGGGTGCTCCGGTGCGGCGACGCAGACGAAGCGCGGCTGCATCAGCGCATCACCGAAAAAGCCGGCCGGCACCTGCGACGCGATCGCCAGATCCACCTGCCCCTCGATCAGCGCCTCGTCGCTGCCGCCGAGCACGGTCTCATACAGCTCGATGCGCATCTCCGGCCGCTCCTGCGCGAAGCGGTCGAGGCACTTGAGCAGCAGCCAGGTGGGGAAAATCACGTCGGCAGCCAGCCGCAGCTCCGCCTCCCAGCCCTGCGCGAGGCTGGCGGCGGCCCGTTCGACCCGCGCGGCCTCGTCGAGCAGCGCGCGTCCGCGGCGGTAAAGCACCTGCCCGGCCGTGGTCAGCCGCGCCCGGCGTCCCTGGATCTCGAACACCTCGATCCCGAGCAGCGACTCGAGCTTCTGCACCGCGTAGGTCACGGTCGACTGGGTCTTGTGCAGCGTCTCGGCGGCCTGCGCGTAACCACCGGCCTCGACCACCGCCACCAGTGCGCGCCATTGCTCCAGCGAGATTTTCGTCGTGGGCATTGTTCGACTCACTCGATAGATACCAGCGAAATATTCTGCTTTTTTATCGAACCTGGCAATCGTTTAATGGCACCGATCCCCCACGCCACCGGAGCCTTTCGATGCCCACCCTGCTGCAGCTCAACACCAGCCTGTTCTCCGACCAGGGCCAGTCCTCGCAGCTGGCCCGCCAGTTCGTCGCCGCCTGGCAGGCGCGCCACCCCGACGGCCGCGTCGTCGTGCGCGACCTGGCCGCCGCGCCGATCCCGCACCTGAGCGCCGAGCGCTTCGCCGCGTTCGTCGCCGCGCCCGCGGCGCGCACGCCCGACCAGCAGGCGATCGCCGCCGAAAGCGACGCGCTGATCGCCGAGCTCAAGGCCGCCGACGTCGTCGTGCTCGGCCTGCCGATGTACAACTTCGGCATCCCGTCGACGCTCAAGGCCTGGTTCGATCATGTCGCCCGTGCCGGCGTCAGCTTCCGCTACACCGCGACCGGACCGGAGGGCCTGATCGGCGACCGCAAGGTCTTCGTGCTCGCCGCCCGCGGCGGGCAGTACCTGGGCACGGCCCAGGACACCCAGTCCGGACACGTGCGCGACTTCTTCAACCTGCTCGGCATCCGCGACCTCGAGTTCGTCTACGCCGAGGGCCTGAACAGCGGCGAGGATGCACGACGTGACGCGTTGAGCGCCGCCCGCACCCGCATCGACCGCCTCGCCGCCTGACGCCACCGTTCGCCACCCCCTCAAGGACTACCGCTCATGAACACGTTTCTCGACACCCTCAAGCCCTGGATCCTGGTCGCCGGCCGCGTGCTGATCGCGCTGATCTTCGTCACCGCCGGCTGGAGCAAGATCGGCGGCTACGCCGGCACCCAGGCCTACATGGAATCGGCCGGCGTATCCGGCGCGCTGCTGCCGCTGGTGATCTTCGCCGAACTCGGCGGTGGCCTGGCAATCATCTTCGGCCTGCTGACGCGCCTGGCGGCCCTGGGCCTGGCGGTGTTCAGCGTCGTCTCGGCACTGCTGTTCCACGCCGGCAGCGATCCGATGCAGCAGATCCTGTTCGCGAAGAACCTGGCGATGGCCGGCGGCTTCCTGTTCCTGGTCGCCCACGGCGCCGGCCCGATCAGCCTCGACGCGAAACTGTTGCGCCGCGCCTGAGGTCCCAGACACGCGGATGGAGTGCTGAAGATGAATCCACGCACGCTGCAGCAGATCATTCCGGCGGTGGCCACCTCCGACGGCGCTGGCGTCCGGCTGCGCCGCAGCATCGGCAGCCGGCCGGGCCTGCGTCTGGACCCGTTCCTGATGCTCGACGAGTTCGGCACCGACAATCCGGACGACTACATCGCCGGCTTCCCGCCGCACCCGCACCGCGGCTTCGAGACCGTCACCTACATGCTCGACGGCCACATGCGCCACGAGGACCACCTGGGCAATGTCGGCCAGCTCACCGCCGGCGGCGTGCAGTGGATGACCGCCGGCCGCGGCGTCATCCACTCGGAGATGCCGCAGCAGGAGTCCGGGCGCATGCGCGGCTTCCAGTTGTGGATCAACCTGCCAGCGCGCGAGAAGATGAAGCCGGCCGCCTACCGCGACATCCCGGCCGGCGAGATCCCGGTCGCGGCGCTGGCCGGCGGCGGCAGCGTCAAGGTCATCGCCGGCCGCGTCGCCATCAACGGCCGCGACCTCGCTGGTCCGATCAACCCGCAGCCCGGGACGATGGCGACCGACCCGCTGTATCTCGACATCGCGCTGACGCCCGACGCGGCGCTGAACCTGCCGCTGCCCGCCGGTCACAACGCCTTCGTCTACGTTTACGAGGGCCGCGTGCGGATCGGGGATCGTGAGCTGCCCGGCTTTGCCAGCGGCGTGCTGTCCGACGGCGACCGCCTCGCCGTGCAGGCCGGCGCCGACGGCGCGCGCTTCGTGCTGATCGCCGGCCGGCCACTGCGCGAACCGGTGGTGCAGTACGGCCCCTTCGTGATGAATAGCCGCGAGGAGATCGAGCAGGCGATCGACGACTACCGCAATGGCCGCCTGACCGGCTGAATCCGCGCGCGGGCGCGCCGGAACCGACCGCGGCTACAGGGCGAGCCGCCAGCCCAGCGCAACGCAGGCGCCGACGGTGAGCACGGTGCGCAGACGGAAATAGCCCTCGACCGACCCCAGGGTGCGTTCGCGCCAGAAGTCGGCCAGCAGCTGCAGCAGGAACACCAGCGCCAGGCCCACCAGCGCCGCAGCGAACGGCAGCGTCATCGCCACCCAGGCCAGCAGCATCAGCACGGCCGCGAACATCAGCCCCATCAGGCCCTCTGGGCCCTCGCAGGCCGGCAGGGCGAAGCCCCAGAAGGTGCCGGCCATGAAGCTGGCAATCATCGCCACATAGGCCAGCCACGCCGCATCGAGCCAGCCCGGCGCCGATGCCGGCGCCAGACTCAGCCACAGCGGCCCGGCCAGAAACGGCAGCAGCCCGGCATAGCCCAGCAGCGACACGAGGCGCGGCAGCTTCATCGAGGACTCCGGAAACGATGGCCTGGCCGTCGAGTATACGGGCCGGGTCAGCCGAGGAAATGGCGGTCGTCGTAGGTCCGCAGCCAGTCCGGCCGGTAGACCGCAAGGCCGGACACCAGCGCACCGTTGATGAAGCCTTCCGGAAACATCGCCAGCAGCAGCAGCGGCGAGGCCCATTCGTCCACCGCGCGCGCATCGCCGGCAAGCGCGAACAGCCCCAGCATCACCAGCAGCACCGCGAGCATCGACAGCGCCCCGCCGGCAAAGCCGATGCCGAGCATGTAGACGAACAGATTGCGCGGCGCGTGACGCAACGCCAGCTGCAGCAGTCCAACCGTCACCAGCACCGGCAGACTCACGCCCACCGCACCATTGGCGAGCACCGTCAGCCAGCCCAGCTTGCCGACCGCCGCCAGCGCGAGCAGCGCCGCGGTGCCGACCAGTATCGCGAGCGCCGGCCCCAGCAGCAGCGCCACCGTGGTCATGCCCAGCAGGTGCAACGTCGCGTGGGCGCCGATGCGCCCGCCGATCGACCACAGCGCGATCAGCGCCAGCAGCGCCCCGAACACCAGGTGCAGGCGCTGCGGCACCCCGCGCAGCGAGGCCCACGGCGCAAAGCGCAGCGCCGCGACCAGCGCCGC
>JBFHQK010000241.1:0-4190 GCA_041592255.1 Fontimonas sp. | reverse complement strand
TCGACGGCGAGCACCTCCTCGTTGCCCTTCAGGCCGGCCTGCGCGGCCACGCTCTGGACAGCCGGCGCCGCCAGCACCGGTCGCATGCCCTCGACGCCGATCACCAGTACCGCCCAGTAGAGCAGAACCGCCAGACCGAAATTGAAGCCCGGCCCGGCGGCGACGATCGCCATGCGCCGCCAGACGCTGGCGTTGTTGAAGGCCAGATGCCGCTCCGCAGGACCGACCTCCTGCTCGCGCTCGTCGAGCATCTTCACGTAGCCGCCCAGCGGCAGCGCGGAGATCACCCACTCGACGCCGTCACGCGACACGCGCCGCCACAACGGCCGCCCGAAGCCGATCGAAAAGCGCAGCACCCGGACCCCGCAGCGGCGCGCGACCCAGTAGTGGCCGAACTCGTGGAAGGCAACCAGCACACTGATCGCGACGACAAAACCGCCGACCGACCAGATCAGATCAAACATGCACCCTCTCCCCCGCCGTCCGCCGCGCCCAGGCATCCACCGACAGAATCGCGTCCAGGTCGCCGACGTCGCCGCACGCGCCGCACTGCGCCGCCTCAAGCGTGTTTTCGATCACAGCCGGAATTCCCGTGTAGGGCAGCCGCCCCTCCAGGAACGCTTGGACAGCGATTTCGTTGGCCGCGTTCAACACGTTGGGCGCAGCGCCGCCGGCACGCAGCGCGGCACGCGCCAGCGCCAGGCAGGGGAAGCGGACCAGGTCCGGGGCCTCGAAGCGCAGGCGCCCGAGTGCGGCCAGATCCAGGCCGCCGACGCCCGAGGTCCAGCGCTGCGGCCACGCCAGCGCGTGCGCGATCGGGATCCGCATGTCGGAATGCCCGAGCTGGGCCAGCATCGATCCATCCTGATACTCCACCAGCGAGTGGATCGTGCTCTCAGGATGAATCACCACATCCAGCTGGGTTTCCGGCAGCGCATAGAGCACCGCGGCCTCGATCAGCTCCAGCCCCTTGTTCATCATCGTGGCCGAATCCACCGAAATCTTCGGCCCCATGACCCAGTTCGGATGCTTGACCGCCTGCGCGGGCGTGATGTCCTGCAACGCCTCCAGCGGCGTCTCGCGAAACGGCCCGCCGGACGCGGTCAGAATCAGCCGCCGCACCCCCGCCGGCGCCACCCCGCAGCGGCTGCCGGGCGGCAGGCACTGAAAGATGGCGTTGTGCTCGGAATCGATCGGAATCAGCGTGGCCTGGTGCCGGGCCGCCTCGGCGATCAACAGCGTGCCGGCCATCACCAGCGGCTCTTTGTTGGCGATCAGCACCCGCTTGCCGGCGCGCACCGCCGCCAGCGTCGGCATCAGCCCGACGGCGCCGACGATGGCCGCCATCACCTGATCCGCATCCGGATGTGCGGCAAGCTCAGCGATGGCCGCCGCGCCGCCGAGCACCTGTGTTGCAAGACCGGCAGCGACGATCTTTTCGGCCAACGCGCCTGCGGCGGCGGCGTCCGCCAGTGCGGCAAAGCGCGGACGGAACTCCTGGCACAGCCGCAGCAAACCCTCGACGTCGCGGTGCGCCGTCAGCGCCAGCACGCGCAGACGATCGGCGTTGCAGCGGACGACATCGAGCGTGCTGCGCCCAATGGTGCCGGTCGCCCCGAGCACGACGAGCTGCTGCATCACAGCCTCAGGCACTCAAGCCCCAGCACCATGACCGGCGCCGCGGCAAGCAGACTGTCGACGCGATCGAGCACGCCGCCGTGCCCGGGGAGCATCGTGCCGCTGTCCTTGATGCCAGTCACACGCTTGAACATGGACTCGACGAGATCCCCGACGATGCTCGCCACCGCCACCAGCATCGACAGCCCCAGCAGCCACAGCACCTCGCTGCCGGTCACGGCGAAGACGTAGACCCCTGCGGTCAGCGCCCATGCGGCGCACAGCAGCAGGCCGCCGGCAGCGCCTTCCACCGTCTTGCCCGGCGAGATCGCCGGCGCCAGCTTGCGCCGCCCCAGGGCGCGCCCGGCGAGGAAGGCCCCGGTGTCCGCCGCAAACACCAGGAACAGCAGGTACAACAGACGCAGTGCGCCGTCAGGCTGCCCGTGCAGGCGCGCCAGCGACAGGATCGTCGACAGGATCAACAGCAGCCCCAAAGCGCCCATCAGCGGCGCCCGCAGCGGCCGGCGTTGCAGGTTCTCGGGAAAGCCGGCCAGCAGCACCGGGGCAAACGCCCACCACAGAGCGGCCAGCCCCAAGAGCCAGGGCAGCCCGGCCCAGCGCAGCGGACTCCACCACGCCGCCGCCAGCGCCAGCCCCACCGCCGCCGCAAAGGCCACGCGCTGCGACCGCGCACGCAGCCCCATCAGAGTGGCCCACTCCCACGCAATCAGGACGCCGACTCCCGAACACGCCGCATACACCGCCGGGGTGGGCGCAAACCACACCAGCGCCAGCAGCCCAGGCAGCAGCAGCAGCGCCGTCATCACGCGCTGGATCAACATCGCCGGATGCCCCGAGTTTCGAGTGTCACGTTGCAGGAAGCCTCATCTATGCCACGGGTCTGGTCCTGGGGCAGCAGCGCCCCTGCGCCCTCGAAAACGCCGGCCCCTTGTTCAAGCCGCTTCGGGCACGCGACCAAAGCGGCGCTCGCGCCCGGCATACCATCCCAACGCCGCTGCGAACGCGGCGTCGTCGAAATCCGGCCACAGCGTCGGCGTGAAGTAAAGTTCGGTGTAGGCGAGCTGCCACAGCAGGAAATTGCTGATGCGGCTTTCGCCGCCGGTGCGGATCAGCAGATCGGGATCCGCGAGTCCGTGCGTCACCAGCCGGCTTTCAAGCGTCTCGGCGGTGATCTCGGTGCCATCGCGGGCCAGGGCCTGCGCGGCCTGCACGATATCCCATTGACCGCCGTAACCCACTGCGATCAGCAGGTCCAGCGCCGTATTGTCGCGCGTCGCCCGCTCCGCGCCCTGCATGGCGTCACGCAACTCGGGCGTGAACCCGGTGTGATCGCCGATGAAGCGGATGCGGATGCCGTTGCGATGCAGCGCTGCGACCTCGCGTGCAAGCGTCCTGACGAACAACTGCATCAGCAGCCGGACCTCGAGCTCCGGCCGCTTCCAGTTCTCCTGGGAGAACGCAAACAGCGTCAGCGCCTGGACCCCGGACTGCACCGCCGCGCGCACCACCTTGCGCACCGCGCGCAGTCCGGCACGGTGCCCGATCGCGCGCGGCTTGCCGCGCTGCTGCGCCCAGCGGCCGTTCCCGTCCATGATGATCGCAACATGGCGGGGCACGCTGGGCACAGGTTCGCGGGGCGGCAATCGGCTCATCGGAACGGGCGTGCGCTCACATCGAGAGCAGCTCTTTCTCCTTGGACGACGCCACCTCGTCGACCTTGGCGACGAACTGATCGGTCAGCTTCTGCACTTCGGCCTCGCCACGCTTGACGTCGTCGGCGCTGATCGCCTTGTTCTTCTCGAGTTCCTTGATCGCCTGATTGGCATCGCGGCGCACGTTGCGGATCGCCACGCGCGCGCCCTCGGCCTCATGGCGCACCACCTTGGTCAGGTCGCGCCGGCGCTCTTCGGTCAGTGGCGGCATGACGATGCGGATGACGGTCCCGGCGGTGTTGGGCGTAAGCCCCAGATCCGAGGTCAGAATCGCCTTTTCAATCACGCCGACCAGGCTCTTGTCCCACGGCGTGATCGAGATCGTGCGCGAGTCGTCGACCGTGACCGATGCCGCCTGCGACACCGGCACCTCGGAACCGTAATAGCTGACGCGCACGTGATCGAGCAGCCCGGCATTGGCCCGCCCGGTCCGCAGTTTCATCAGCTCGGCCTTGAGCGTATCCACGCACTTCTGCATGCGGGTACTGGCGTCGTTCTTGATCTCGTTGAGCATGGTGGTTCTCAGTTGGCAGCGACCGCTTCCGCGTCGCCGGATTCCTCAGGCATGCACCCGCGTGCCGATCGCCATATCGCCGGTCACGATCGCCTTGAGCGCGCCGGGGCGGTCCATGTCATAGACGCGCAGCCGGATATCGTGATCGCGGCACAGCACCATCGCGGTCTGGTCCATCACGCCAAGCCGCTGGGACAGCGCCTGGTCGTAGGTCAGTTCGTCGTACTTGCGGGCGTCAGGATGTTTTTTCGGATCGGCGGTGTAGATGCCATCGACCTTGGTCGCCTTGAGCAGCAGATCGGCGTTGATCTCGATCGCGCGCAGTG
>JBFHQK010000240.1:0-4191 GCA_041592255.1 Fontimonas sp. | reverse complement strand
CCGTCGGGCATCTGGTGGGTGATGAACTGGCAGGCGTTTTCCAGCGCATAGGCTTCGACGTCGACCACCGACGGCACCAGGCCGGCGAGTTCGACGGAGGCGCAGATCTGTTCCACCTGCTCGCGCCGGCAGGCCGCGAGCACGACCTCAACCGTCTCGGCATTCTTCGGGCTGGGGCCCAGCACTTCGAAATCGAGGCTGACCTCGTCGATCGGGTAGGGGATGTACTGATCGGCTTCGGCCTTGATCTGCTCTTCCATGTCGTCGCCCGACAGCGACTTGGGCATCTCGACGACCTTGGTGATGACCGACGCGCCGGACACCGCGACCGCCGCCTGGCGGGTGCGCGTGCCGGCGCGGTTGATGGCGCGGCCGATGGCCTCGCCCACCGCCTTGGGGTCGGAGATCTGCTTGTCCGCCACCGCATTGGGCGGCAGGGGCTCCACGGCGTAAGCTTCGACGTGGAATCGGGAACCTTTGCGGGAAAGCTCCACAAGCTTGACCGCGCTGGAACTGATATCCAGCCCGACCAGCTGCGGACTTGCTCCGCCGAACAGTGCTTTCAAGATGGCCATCGGAGTCCCGTGCCGCTTCGTTGACTTTCCCCGGCGGGGAAGAAAGACTCTGCCCGCATTGGGCCGTACTATAGCGCAACATTGCTACTGCGCAACTAGAACTTCTCACGGCAACTGCCTGATCAAGCTGCAAACATTGGCACCGTACTCTTCCACCTTCCACTCCCACGATGACGCGTAACTCGACTGGTCGGCGCGTGCTGGCCTGGACCCTGGCCGCGCTGCTGCTGCTGGCCGTGTCCGTGGCCGCTGCGCTGTATGCCGCAGCGGCGCACCTGGGCCGCGACCTGCCCTCGGTCGACAGCCTGCGCGAGCTCCAGCTGTCGGTGCCGCTGCGCATCTACAGCCACGACGGCAAGCTCATCGGCGAATTCGGCTCCGAACGGCGGGCGCTGCTGCGCTATGCGGAGCTGCCGCCGCGGCTGATCCAGGCCTTCCTCGCGGCCGAGGATGACCGCTTCTTCAGCCATCCCGGCGTCGACTGGCACGGCCTGCTGCGCGCCACGCTGAAGTTCGCCGCCAGCGGCGAGAAATCGCAGGGCGGCAGCACGATCACGATGCAGCTGGCGCGCAACGTTTTCCTCTCCAGCGAGCGCACCTTCACGCGCAAGTTCAAGGAGATCCTGCTGGCCTTGCGCATGGAGCGCGAGCTCAGCAAGGAGGAGATTCTCGAGATCTACCTCAACAAGATCTTCCTCGGTGAACGCGCCTACGGCGTCGGCGCCGCGGCCCGCGTCTACTTCGACAAGGACGTGCAGGCGCTGAGCCTGGGCGAGATCGGCGTGATCGCCGGACTGCCCAAGGCGCCGTCCCGCGACAACCCGGTGTCGAATCCCGAGCGCGCCCGCGAGCGCCGGGATTATGTGCTGCGGCGCATGCGCGAACTCGGACACATCTCCGAGCTGGAGTACCGGACCGCGATCGCCGAGGCCGTCAGCGTCCACCCGTATCGGGCAAGCGTCGAGGTCGAGGCCGACTACATCGCCGAGATGGTGCGCGCGGAACTGGTCGCCGAGTACGGCGAAGACGCCTACAGCCGCGGCTTCAGTGTCGTGACCACGATCGATGCGACGCGCCAGGCAGCGGCCAATGCCGCCCTGCGGACCGCACTGCTGGAGTACGACCAGCGCCACGGCTGGCGCGGGCCGGAGAGCCGTATTTCCCCCGAGCTGATGCGCGAGGGCGGGGCCGGCGCACTGCAGGAGGTGTTCGACCGCCACCCGGCGGTGGGCGGCCTGCAGGCGGCCGTGGTCGTCGAACACACCGCCGATGCGCTGAAACTGCTGACGCGCAGCGGCATCGTCACGCTGCCGCCGGCGGCGACGGAGTGGGCGTCGTTTTCGGCCAAGAACATGCTGCAGCCCGGCGACATCGTGCGCCTGCTGGCGGTCAAGGACGGCTACCAGCTGGTCCAGGTGCCGCAGGCCCAGGGCGCGCTGGTGGCGCTCGATCCGGACGACGGCGCGGTCCAGGCCCTGGTCGGCGGCTTCGACTTCTTTGCCGGCAAGTTCAATCGCGCGGCACAGGCCCGCCGGCAGGCGGGGTCCGGCTTCAAGCCGTTCCTGTACGCCGCGGCGCTGGACGTCGGCTTCACCCCGGCGTCGATCGTGCTCGACGCACCGGTGGTGTTCGACGATCCCAAGCTTGAAGCGACCTGGCGACCGGAAAACTACGGCGGCGACATCCGCGGGCCGATGCGCCTGCGCGAAGCCCTGGTGCAGTCGCGCAACCTGGTGTCGATCCGCCTGCTGCAGGCCGTGGGCATCAACACCGCGCGCGAACTGATTCCGCGCTTCGGGCTGGCGCAGGATCGGCTGCCACGCGATCTGACCATGGCCCTGGGCAGTGCCGTCTACACCCCGCTGGAGATGGCGCGCGCCTACGCCACGCTCGCCAACGGCGGCTTCGTGGTGGATCCCTATTTCATCACCGAGATCCGCAACGCCCACGGCGAGACCGTGTTCCGCGCGCGGCCGCGGCGCGCGTGCGCCGAATGCCTGGAGCAGAGCCTGCAGGAGGCCGCGAGCGCCGAGCCGGTGCCTGCCGAGCCGGCCGCCGCCGAGCCAGCGCGCGAGTGGACGCCGGCGCCGCGCGCGGTCGATCCGAAGACGGTGTGGATGATCACCGACATGCTGCAGGACGTCACCGTGCGCGGCACCGCGGCCAAGGTGGCGCAGCTCGGACGCGGCGATCTGGCCGGCAAGACCGGCACCACCAACGACGAGACCGACGCCTGGTTCAACGGCTACCAGCGCCACCTGGTGGCGGTCGCCTGGATCGGCTTCGACCAGCCCACGCCGCTGGGGCGCGGCGAGGTCGGCGGACGCGCGGCCCTGCCGGCGTGGATGGACTTCATGCGCGTGGCCCTGCGCGGCGTGCCCGAGGAAACCTCGCCGCGGCCGCCGGGCCTGGTGAACGTGCGCATCGATCCGCAGACCGGGCGGCTGGCGGCCGTGGGCAATGCCGATGCGATCTTCGAGACCGTGCCGCAGGAGCGCATCCCCGAGCCGGCCGACGGCACGCATCGCCGCAGCGACGAAGAAAGCGGGCTGCAGGACCTGTTCTGAGCCCGGACCCTCGGCCGCAGACCTCGACATGAGCGCACACAACCGATCCGGCGTCGTCGAGGAAGCGGCCCGGCTCGTCTGCGTCGAGCTGCTGACCGACTACCGCCAGGCCAAGCGCAAGGCGGCCCAGCATCTGGGCCTGCCGGCGCATGCGCCGCTGCCGGACAACGCCGCAGTCCAGGATGCGGTCATCGACTACCAGCGCCTGTTCGGCGGCGAGGCCTACCGGGACCGGCTGCGGCGCATGCGCCACACCGCGGTACGCGCGATGCAGCTGCTGGCCGCCTATTCGCCGCGGCTGGTGGGGGCGGTCGTCAGCGGCGCGGTGACCGCTGCGCACCGGGTCCAGCTGCACCTGTTCGCCGATTCGGCAGAGGCAGTGGACATCGACCTGCTCAATCGCGGCATCGCCTTCGAACCCGGCGAGCGGATCTACCGCTACCCCGATGGGCGCGAGACGCCAGTGCCGCTGCTGCGACTGGAGCTCGACGGCGTGGGCATCGACCTCGCGGTGTTCGCCGCCGACGACCAGCGCCGCGCGCCGATCAATCCGCTCGACGGCAAGGGCTTCCGCCGCTGCACGCTCGCCGAGGCCGAGCGACTGGCGGCGGCCGGCTGATCCACCGCCCCGCGCGGCGTGCTGAAAGCAAAACGCCCGGCGCGAAGGCCGGGCGTTTTCTTGTTGCAGGCAGCGCGCTTCAGCGCTTGTCGAGTGCAGTGACGTTGCGCTCGGCGGCGCCGGTGTAGACCTGGCGCGGACGGGCGATGCGCATCGTCGGATCGGAGATCATCTCGATCCAGTGCGCCGCCCAGCCGACGGTGCGAGCGATCGCGAACATCGGCGTGAACATGTTCACCGGGATGCCGAGCGCCTTGTAGATGATGCCCGAGTAGAAATCGACGTTCGGGTAGAGCTTGCGCTCCTTGAAGTAATCGTCGGACAGCGCGATCTCCTCGAGCTTCATCGCCAGTTCGAGCTGCGGATCGTTTTCCTTGCCCAGGTGCTTGAGCACCTTGTGGCACTCCTCACGGATGATCGTCGCGCGCGG
>JBFHQK010000239.1:0-4200 GCA_041592255.1 Fontimonas sp. | reverse complement strand
GTGAAACCGGCCGTCGATGCGCTCACCGTGACCGTCTGCGCAACCGTCGCCGAGCGCAGCCGCACTTCGGCAATGCCCGAGCTGTTCGTGGTCGCAGACACGTTTGCAGAAGGCGCACCCGTGCCGGTGCTGAACTGGCCACCCGTGACCGTGAAGCTGACCGACTGCCCGGTCATCAGCGTGTTGCTCAGATCCCGCACCGTGGCGCGGATCGCAACCTCGGAGCTGCCGTTGGCCACAATCTGGCTCGCTGCCGCCTGCAGAGCCAGAGAACCCACCTGCGCCGCGCCCTGCTGGATGTTGAGCGTCTGCGTCGGCGCAAGCGCGCCGGTGCCGGCCGCGGCTCGTGCGCGGAGGGTGTCGGCACCAACGGTAGTTCCGGCGAAATACCGCGCCGTGGCGAATCCGTTGGCATCCGTCACCAGCTGCAGCTGTTCAAACCGACCGCCGGAATTGTTCACGGTCGTGTCCAGCGCCAGCGGCTCGCCTTCGACCGGATTGCCGTTGGCATCGAGCGCCTGCAGCACGACCGAGGCTGTCGCGCCGGGCGCGAGCGTGGTGGGTGTTGCGGTCAGCGTCAGGCGCGCAACCGGCGCGGCGACGAAGGGCACCGGGATGGTGGCCGAAAGCCCGGTTGAGGGATGGCGTACCACGACCGTGGCGCGCACCGCAGTGGTCCCGGCCCTCAGGCGCACCTGTACCTGCCCCGCCGCGTTGGTGGTGCCCGAGGCTGCCGTCAGGGTGCCCGCATTGGTGGTGAAGCTCAACGATTCACCCGAGATGGCGACGCCTTGCGTATCAGACAGCGTCGCGGTCAGCAACGCACTGGATGTCCCGTCGGCGAGAATTTGATCTTGCGCGGAAGCCACTTCCAGGATGGCGGGTGCGCCGGGCGTCGTGCCGCCTGTGGTGCCGCCCGAACTGCCCCCGGTCGTCGTCCCGGTCGTGCCTCCACCCAGCGCACCTCCCGACGTCTGGTCGTCGCCCAGACTGGCGCCGCCGCCGCAGGCGGAGAGCATGGCGGCAGCAAGAATCGCGGCAGCCGCCGACCAGGAACGTGTCTTCGCCATGTGTCTCCCACCTGCCGCAGTCGGTTGGCGGCATTGATCGAGTTGTGGGCCGATGGTAATTCTGAAAGTCAATAAAAACAAGACATTCAGGACGGCTCTGAAACTATCACCGCAAGTTTGAGCGGCCCCACTCGATCGCGCAGGGTAGACACGTGATTTTTCAGACGTGAGGCATCGGCGCTGGCGCCCTTGGCAGGAATCGAACCTGCGACCCTCCGCTTAGGAGGCGGATGCTCTATCCACTGAGCTACAAGGGCATCAAACGCGGCGGCGTGACGGGCGCAATGGTAGTCGATGCGCGCTCAGCCATGCAGGACCTGACCGAGAAACTCGCGCAGGCGCGGCGGCGCCTGCGGGCCGAAGAAGCGCTCCGGCGCGTCGACATGGGCGATGCTGCCGGCTTCCATGAACACGACGCGGTGGGCAACCGCGCGGGCAAAGCCCATCTCGTGGGTGACCACGCACATCGTCATGCCTTCGGCGGCCAGCCCCTTCATCACGTCGAGCACCTCGTTGACCTTTTCCGGGTCGAGCGCGCTGGTGGGTTCGTCGAACAGCAGGATCGCGGGGTCCATCGCCAGGGCGCGCGCGATCGCCACGCGCTGCTGCTGGCCGCCGGAGAGCTGGGCCGGATGCTGGTCGCGCTTGTCGGCGAGGCCCACCTTGCCGAGCAGGCGCATGGCGCGTTCGCGCGCCGCGGCCGCTTCGGTCCGGCGCACGATGCGCGGCGCCAGCATCAGGTTTTCCAGCACCGTACGGTGCGGAAACAGGTTGAAGGACTGGAACACCATGCCGACCTGCGCGCGCAGGCGGTTGAGATCGGTGCGCGGGTCGTGCACCGCCTGGCCCAGCACCCGGACTTCGCCGCTGCTGATCGGCTCCAGCGCGTTGAGCGTGCGCAGCAGCGTTGACTTGCCGGAACCGCTGGGGCCGACGATGCAGACGACTTCGCCCTTGCGCACCGCCAGCGACACGTCGCGCAGCGCGACCACGCCGTTGGCATAGGTCTTGGAGACTGCGGAGACCTCGATCAGGGTCTCAGTCATGCGCCAACCTGCGTTCGAGACGGCGGACCCACAGCGACAGCGCGCCGGTCAGCAGCAGATACATCGCGGCCACCGTGAACCAGACTTCGAACGGGCTGAAGGTGGAGCTGACGACCTCCCGCCCGGCTTTGGTCAGATCGGTCAGCGCCATCACCGACACCAGCGAGGAATCCTTGATCAGGTTGATGAACTGCCCGGCCAGCGCCGGCAGCGATTTCTTGAACGCCTGCGGCAGGATCACGTGACGCATCGCCTGCAGGTAGCTCAGGCCGAGGCTGCGCGCCGCCTCCATCTGCCCGCGCGGCACCGCCTCGATGCCGGCGCGCACGATCTCCGCAACGTACGCGCCGGTGAACACCGCCAGCGCAGCGACCCCGGCGGTGAACGCCGACAGGTCGAGCACGGTGCCGACGAAGAAATAGAAGATGAAGATCTGCACCAGCAACGGCGTGCCACGAATCGCCTCGACATAGGTCGCGGCGAGCGCACGCGCGGCCGGATTCGCGGCGACGCGGCCCAGGCCGGCCACCACGCCGATCACCAGCGCGAACAGCAGCGACAGCGCCGACAGCTTCAGCGTCAGCCACAGCCCCCAGGCCAGCGGCCCGGGGGTGATGCCGGCCTGGATCGCCAGCACATCGCCTTCGAAAACCAGCTCGCCCTCCCCGACGACCAGACGATCGAAGCCGGTGATCTGCGCGGTTTCTGCGGTGCGCAGCGCGCTCAGGCGCAGGCTGCGGCCGTCGGCGCCCAGCGTGACGAAGCCATCGAACGGTGCGCGCAGCTCCTCGCCGTCAAAGCTGAGCACATAGCCGGGCACCCGCTCCCAGTGCCAGCTGTAGTCGACGCGCTGCCCGGCGGCGTAGACGCCTGCCGCCAGCAGCATGACGATGGCCAGATAGAGCGCCACCCACGCCCAGCGCCGTGAGCGCGCCTCAGCCGCTGACATTGGCCAGCCAGGCGGTGTTTTCGAACCAGCGCCGGTACAGCGCGTCGTACACGCCATCGTCGCGGATCTGGCGCAGGAAGTTGTTCAGCCAGTTAAGGAAGTCCGGGTCGCCCTTGCGCACCGCCCAGCCCAGCGCCTCGCGCGTGAACGGCTCCTTGAGATGCACCAGGCGGTCGGGAAACTGCGCCGCGTAGATCAGGTTGTAAGGCAGATCGTAGACGAAGGCGTCGGCGCGACCGTTGCGCACCTCCATGGTCGCGTCGGCCTCGGATTCAAAGCTCTTGATCCGCGCCGTGGGCAGAAAACGCTTGGCCGCGATCTCGCCGGTGGTGCCGAGTTTGGTTGCGATCGTGTACTGCGGGTCGTCAAGCTGGCTGTACACCGTCACCGCATCGGCGTGCTTGCGGTTGAGCAGCACCGACTGGCCGATATAGACGTAGGGATCGGCGAAGTTCACCTTGAGGTTGCGCTCCGCGGTGATCGTCATCCCGCCCATCAGCAGATCGAACTTGTCGGTCAGCAGCGCCGGGATGATGCCGTCCCATTGCGTGTTGACGATGCTGAGCTTGACCCCCATGGACTTGGCCATCAGCCGCGCCAGATCGACATCGAAGCCGATCAGATTGCCCTTCTTGTCGAGCATTTCAAACGGCATATAGCCGGCTTCCAGCCCCACGCGCAGCTCGCCGCGCTTGAGAATCTGATGCAGCGTGGACTGCTCCCACAGCGCCTGATCGGCGCCCCACGCGTGGCCGACGACGAGCGCCAGCACGGCCCCCAGGATTTTCCTCATGCGTAAGATTCGGATCACAGGACACGATTAGACTGGGCTCATTACAGCAGAAGCGGTCCGGCGCATGCGAGAGGAGTTTCGCCCTTATCTGCAGTGGATCGACGCGCAGCAGGCGCTGCTGGGCGCGGCCCTGCTGGAGCTGGCCAACCAGAACTCGGGCAGTTTCAACCGCGCGGGCGTGCGCGCCGTCGCCGCGCGTCTGCTCGAGCACTTCGCGCCGCTGGGCTGCACGCACGAATGGATCGAGGTGCCGCCGCTGCAGACGACCACCGACGACGGCCGCGTGCGCACCTCGCCACTGGGTCCGGCGCTGCGCCTGCGCCAGCGGCCGCAGGCGCCGCT
>JBFHQK010000238.1:0-4213 GCA_041592255.1 Fontimonas sp. | reverse complement strand
CTTCGGTCTGCAGGGCCTGCGCGTCGACGCCGTCGAGATCCTTCAGCGTGCGGCACATCGCCGCCAGCAGTGCATCCGCCGCGTTGCGCTCGGTCATCACCAGCGACGGCGGTCGGTCGGGATCGACCACGTGAAGCAGCGTGATCGCCGCGCGCAGCGACCGGCTGAGAATCGTCGCGCGGCGCAGCGCGCGATCCGAGCGCGCCGAGAAATCGGTGGCGACGAGAATGCATGCCATGAGCCTCTCCGGTTACCTGCGGCCGTTCGCAGCCGCCGCGCGCACTTTGATCCCGGTCACCGGTCCGGCACCGGCTGACCCAGATCAAAGTGCGGCACTGCGGCGTCATACTATCGTCGGTTCCGGTCTTGGGCGCGCAGCCGCAACAGAGTGCCGAGCATGCAAACTGAATCTTCCGCGGCACCGCACGCAGCGCCGCCAACCGCGGCGGCACCGCCGGCACCGGCCTGGCATGCCCAGGATGCCGAAGCCGTACTGCGCACGCTCGATGCCAGCACCGCTGGGCTCGACGACGCTCAGGTCGAGCAGCGGCTGCGCAGCAGCGGTCCCAACCGGCTGCCGCAGGCCGCGCGCCGCGGCCCGCTGCGCCGCCTGCTGCTGCAGTTTCACAACCTGCTGATTTATGTGCTGCTGGGCGCCGCGGCGCTGTCGCTGATGCTGGAACACCTGCTGGACGCGGTGGTGGTGCTGGGCGTGGTGGTGCTCAATGCGCTGATCGGCTTCATTCAGGAAGGCCGCGCCGAACGCGCCCTCGAAGCGATTGCCCGGATGGCCAACCCGCAGGCCTCGGTGCTGCGCAACGGCCGTCGCGTCACCATCGCCGCCGAAACCATCGTGCCGGGCGACATCGTGCTGGTCGAAGCCGGCGACCGCGTTCCCGCCGACCTGCGCCTGCTGCGCGCGCGCAGCCTCAAGATCGACGAGGCGATTCTCACCGGCGAGTCGGTCGCCGTCGACAAGATCGTCGTCCCGGTGCCGTCCGCGGCCGTGCTCGGCGACCGCCGCTGCATGGCCTATTCCGGCACCTTCGTCGCCGCCGGCCAGGCCACCGGCGTGGTCGTCGCCACCGGGTCGCGCACCGAACTGGGCCGGATCGGTACGCTTCTGGGCACCGTGCAATCGCTGCAGACGCCGCTGCTGAGGCAGATGGCCCGTTTCGCGCAACAGCTGACGATCGTGGTGCTCGGTGCTTCGGCACTGGTGTTCGCCTTCGCCTTCGGCATGCGCGGTTACAGCGCGGCCGAGGCGTTCATGATCGTCATCGGCATCGCGGTGTCGGCGATCCCGGAGGGCCTGCCGGCGATCATGACCATCGCGCTGGCGATCGGCGTGCAGCGCATGGCGGCCCGCAACGCCATCGTGCGGCGGCTGCCGGCGGTGGAAACGCTCGGCTCGGTTTCCGTCATCTGCTCCGACAAGACCGGTACGCTGACCTGCAACGAGATGACCGCGCGCAGCGCCGTCGTCGCCAGCGGTGAGTTCGAAGTCAGCGGCGTCGGCTACGCCCCCGGCGGCGGCTTCCGCCGCTTCGGCCACGACATCGATCCTGCCCACGAGCCCCAGCTGCTCGAGTTGATCCGCGCCGGGCTGCTGTGCAACGACGCCGACATCCGCCAGACCGAAGCCGGCTGGTCGGTCGACGGCGACCCGATGGAGGGTGCACTGGTGACGCTGGCGCACAAGGCCGTCGCCGACCCGCGTCTGCTGCGCAAGCAGCATCCGCGCGCCGACGAGATCCCGTTCGACGCGCAGCACCGCTTCATGGCCACGCTGCACCACACCCACGACGGCGGCGCCTTCATGCTGGTCAAGGGCGCGCCCGAGCGCGTCATCGCGATGTGCGCCACCGTGCGCGAAGCCGCGGGCGACGCACCGATCGACGTGCAGGCCTGGCACGAGGCCGCCGACCGGCTTGCGGCCAGCGGCCAGCGCGTGCTGGCCTTCGCGACGCGGCCCGCCGCGAGCGACTGCCAGACGCTGTCCTTCGCCGACGTCGACCACGACGCGACGCTGCTGGGCCTGATCGGCTTCATCGATCCGCCACGCGCCGAGGCGATCGCTGCGGTGGCCGACTGCAAGAGCGCCGGCATCCGTGTCGCCATGATCACCGGCGACCACGCCGTCACGGCCCGCGAGATCGGCCGGCAGCTGGGCCTCGATCAGAGTCCCCGGGTGCTCACCGGCCAGGATCTCGACGCGCTCGACGAGGCCGGTCTGCGCGCAGCAGTGCGCACGACCACAGTGTTCGCGCGCACCACGCCCGAGCACAAGCTGCGGCTGGTGCAGGCGCTGCAGGCCGACGGCCTTGCGGTGGCGATGACCGGCGACGGCGTCAACGATGCGCCCGCGCTTAAGCGCGCCGACGTCGGCATCGCGATGGGCCGCAAGGGCACCGATGCCGCCAAGGAAGCCGCCGAGATCGTGCTCGCCGACGACAACTTCGCCTCGATTGTCGCCGCCGTGCGCGAGGGCCGTACCGTCTACGACAATGTCACCAAGGTGATCGGCTGGACGCTGCCCACCAACGGCGGCGAGGCGCTGACCATCATCGCCGCGCTCGCACTCGGCCTGGCGCTGCCGATCACGCCGCTGCAGATCCTCTGGATCAACATGGTCACGGCGGTGGCACTGGGCCTGACGCTGGCCTTCGAGCCGACCGAGCCCGGCACGATGCGGCGTCTGCCGCGCGCCGCCAGCCAGCCGCTGCTCACGCCCAGCCTGATCTGGCGCATCGTCTACGTTTCGCTGCTGTTCGTCGCCGGGGCGTTTGCGATGTTCTTCTGGGCCCAGGCGCGCGAGCTGCCGATCGAGATGGCGCGCACGCTGGTGGTCAACACCATCGTGGCGATGGAAGTGTTCTACCTGTTCAGCGTCCGCTACGTGCACGGCAGCGCACTGAGCTGGCGCGGCGTCGTCGGCACCCCGGCGGTGCTGACCGGGATCGCCACCGTCTTCGCCGCGCAGCTGGCCTTCACCTACCTGCCGGCGCTGCAGTCCGCCTTCGGCACTCTCGGACTGAGCCTGACCGATGGCCTGTGCACGGTGGGCGCCGGCGTCGTGCTGCTGATCCTGGCCGAACTCGAAAAACGCATCCGCCTCGCCCTGGGCCGCCGCTTTGCGGGCCGCGGCGCCGCGCCGACGCCGCCGTGATGGCCGAGCTGATCCTGCACTCGGTCTTCAGCGAAGTCGCCGCACTGCTGGTGCTGGCCGCGGCGGTCGGCTTCGCCGGCCTGCTGCTGCGCCAGCCGCTGATCGTCAGCTTCATCGCCGTCGGCCTCATCGCCGGACCCTCCGGCCTCGACATCGTCCAGTCGAACAGCGAAATCGACCTGCTGTCCCAGCTGGGCATCGCCGTGCTGCTGTTCCTGGTCGGCATCAAGCTCGACGTCAAGCTGGTGCGCTCGCTGGGCGCGGTGGCGCTGGTCACCGGCCTGGGGCAGGTGCTGTTCACCTCCGTGATCGGCTTCATCATTGGCCTGGCACTGGGCCTGAACGCCGTCGAGAGCGTGTACATCGCCGTCGCGCTGACGTTTTCCAGCACCATCATCATCGTCAAGCTGCTGTCGGACAAACGCGAGATCGACACGCTGCACGGACAGGTCGCACTCGGTTTCCTGATCGTGCAGGACGTGGTCGTGGTGCTGGCCATGATCGTGCTCTCGGCGATCGGCATCGGCACCACCGCCGAGTCCAGCGGCGCCGATCTGGCGTTCAAGCTCGGCGCCGCCGCGCTGCTGCTGGCCAGCGTCGCGCTGTTCGTGCGTTACCTGGCCGACCCGCTGAGCGAACGTCTGGCGCGCTCGCCCGAGCTGCTGATCTGCTTTGCGCTCGCACAGGCGACGCTGTTCGCCGCACTCGGCGATCTGATCGGCTTCGGCAAGGAACTGGGCGGCCTGCTGGCCGGCGTCTCGCTGGCATCGACGCGGTACCGCGAGGCCATCGCGGCACGGCTGGCGCCGCTGCGCGACTTCCTGCTGCTGTTCTTCTTCATTGCGCTGGGCGCCCGGCTCGACCTGGGCAGCCTCGGGGCCAACTGGCTCGCCGCATCGGCCTTCGCGCTGTTCGTGCTGATCGGCAATCCGCTGATCGTGCTCGCGATCATGGGCGCGATGGGCTTTCGCAAGCGCACCGGCTTTCTTGCCGGGCTGACGGTCGCGCAGATCAGCGAGTTCTCGCTGATCTTCGTCGCCATGG
>JBFHQK010000237.1:0-4255 GCA_041592255.1 Fontimonas sp. | reverse complement strand
GCCCCACAGCCAGGCGAGCGCGACCGCGACATAGACGCCACCGTACGCAGCGTAGACACGACCACTGGCATGCGGATGCAGCGTCAGCAACCAGACGAAAACCGCGAGGCTGACGGCGGTGGGCAGGAGCAGCCAGATGCTGCGGCCATGCCGCAGCCACAACCACGGCAGGTAGCAGCCGAGGATTTCGGCGACCGCCGTCAACACGAACAGGCCCAGCGTCTGCGCAACGGCCATAGCGAGTGACTCCAATGAATATCCTGAACCATAACCCGATGTCTGCAGCCAGTCTGGCCCTTGCCGTGCTGCTGGCCGCCTGCGGCGGCAGCGAACCGCCGGCGACCGCCGAGGCGGCGATGCCCAAACCCGAAGCAGCCCATGCCGAAAGCGGAGAGGAGCACTCGGGCGAAGGCGAACACGTCGAACTCAGCGCCGACCAGATCGCCGCTGCCGGTCTGGTGCTGGCCGAGGCCGGCCCGGCGCAGATCCACGAAGCGCTGCCGCTCTACGGCACGATCGTGCCCAATGCCGAGCGCACGCGTGAGGTCGCAGCGCGCTTTCCCGGCGCCGTGCGCAGCGTCGCCAAACGCATCGGTGATCCGGTGCGCGAGGGCGAGGCACTGGCAACGGTCGAGGCCAACGAGAGCCTGCGCAGCTACGCGGTGACCGCACCGCTGACCGGTGTGGTGACGGCGCGCAACACCAATCCCGGTGAGCAGACCGGCGACAAGCCGCTGTTCACCGTCGCCGACCTGTCCTCGGTCTGGGTCGAGCTTGCGCTGTTTCCGCGCGACGCCGACAGGGTCCGCGTCGGCCAGCGCGTGCGGGTGACCAACCCGGATACGAGGCACAGTGCCGACGGCGAGATCATCTATGTCGTCCCGTTCGGCCGCGCCGAGAGCCAGACGCGCACCGCGCGCGTGCTGCTCGAAAACGCCGACGGACGCTGGGCGCCGGGGCTATACGTAACCGCAACAGCACTGCTCGACGAATCCCGCGTGCCGCTGGCGATCCGCAGCGAGGCTGTGCAGACGCTGGAAGGACGCAGCGTGGTGTTCGTGCAGACCGACGATGGCTTCGCGCCACGCCCCGTCGAGCTCGGCCGCAGCGATGGTGAGCATACGGCGGTCGTCGCCGGCCTCGACGCCGGTGCGCGCTACGTGACGACCAACAGCTTCATTCTCAAGGCGGAGCTCGGCAAGGGCGAAGCCGAGCACGGACACTGAGGGGACACGACGATGATCGACGCATTACTCCGCCTCGCTGTCGCCCGCCGCGGCATCGTGCTGCTGCTGGTGCTCCTCGTCGGCGTGGTCGGTGCCTGGAACTACCAGCGCCTGCCGATCGACGCCGTGCCGGACATCACCAACGTCCAGGTGCAGATCAACACGCAGGCGCCGGGCTACTCGCCGCTGGAGGTCGAGCAGCGCATCACTTACCTCGTCGAAGTCGCCATCGCCGGGCTGCCGAATCTCGACTACACGCGCTCGCTATCCCGCTATGGCCTGTCACAAGTCACGGTGATCTTTCACGACGACACCGATATCTACTGGGCACGCAACCTGATCAATGAGCGTCTGCAGGAGGCCAAGAGCCAGCTGCCGGACGGCATCGAGCCGCAGATGGGCCCGATCGCGACCGGCCTGGGCGAGATCTTCATGTACACGATGAAGGCCGCTCCTGATGCGCGCCAACCCGACGGCACGCCCTGGGACGCGACCGCGCTGCGCACGCTGCAGGACTGGGTGATCCGGCCGCAGCTGCGGCTGGTGCCCGGCGTGACCGAGGTCAACACGATCGGCGGCTACGAGAAGCAGTTCCACATCACGCCGGATCCGGCGCGGCTGCTCGCCTATGGCCTGACCTTTGACGATGTCGTGCAGGCGCTGGAGCGCAACAACGCCAACGTCGGTGCCGGCTACGTCGAGCGCAACGGCGAGCAATACCTGATCCGCTCGCCGGGCCAGGTCGCCGATATCCCGGCGATCGAACGCGTGATCGTCGCCCATCGCGGCGGCATCCCGGTGACGGTGCGCGATGTTGCCGACGTGGCGTTCGGCAAGGAGCTGCGCACGGGCGCCGCCACGCGCGACGGTGAAGAGGTGGTTCAGGGCACTGCCGTCATGCTGCTCGGCGGCAACAGCCGCACGGTGTCCAGGGCGGTCGCTGCACGACTGGCGGAGATCAACGAAACGCTGCCGCCGGGCGTCACCGCCGAGCCGGTCTACGACCGCACGACGCTGGTCGAGAAAACCATCGCCACCGTGCAGAAGAACCTGTTCGAGGGCGCGCTGCTGGTCGCCGCCGTACTGCTGCTGATGCTCGGCAACCTGCGCGCGGCGCTGCTGACCGCGGCCGTCATCCCGCTGTCGATGCTGATGCTGATGACCGGCATGGTCGAAACCGGCGTCAGCGCCAACCTGATGTCGCTGGGCGCGCTGGACTTCGGCCTGATCGTCGACGGTGCGGTGATCATTGTCGAGAACTGCATCCTGCGGCTGGCCGAGCGTCAGCACCACGCCGGACGCTTGCTCCGGCTCGATGAGCGTCTGCAGACCGTGTTTGCGGCCACGCGCGAAGTGTTCACGCCCAGCCTGGTCAGCGTGCTCGTCGTCATCCTCGTGAACCTGCCGATCCTCGCGCTCACCGGCGTGGAAGGAAAGATGTTCCGGCCGATGGCGGAGACGGTGATCATGGCGCTGGTCGCCGCGGTCGTGCTGTCGCTGACCTTCGTGCCGGCGGCGGTTGCGCTGTTCCTGCGTGGCCATATCGAGGAGAAGGACAACCTGATCGTGCGCAGCGCCAAGCGCGTCTACGCGCCGGTCCTGGACGTGGCGCTGCGCCTTCGGTTCGTGTTTCTCGGCGGCGCCGTGCTGCTGGTCGTTCTGTGCGGCTGGCTCGCATCGCGCATGGGCGCGGAGTTCATTCCCAGTCTCGACGAGGGCGACATCGCCGTCCAGGCGCTGCGGATTCCCGGCACCAGCCTGACGCAGTCGCTGGAGATGCAGTTCCAGATGGAGCGTGCGCTGGCCGATGTGCCGGAGGTGAAAACCTACTTCTCACGCGTCGGCACCGCCGAGGTGGCGACCGACCCGATGCCGCCGAACATCTCCGACGGCTACGTGATGGTCAAGGACCGCAAGGACTGGCCCGATCCCGACAAGCCAAAAGCGCAGCTGCTGGCGGAGATCCAGGAGAGGCTGGAGCGATTGCCCGGCAACGCCTACGAGATCAGCCAGCCGATCGAGTTGCGCTTCAACGAGCTGATCTCCGGTGTGCGCTCGGACCTGGGCATCAAGGTTTATGGCGACGACCTCGGGCAGTTGCTGAAGACCGGCAACGCCATCGCCCGCGTGCTCAACGGCATCGATGGCGCCGAAGGCGTCAAGGTCGAGCAGGTGGCTGGCCTGCCGGTGCTGTCGGTCGAACCCGATCGCGCCGCGTTGTACCGCTACGGACTCAACGTCGCCGACGTGCAGGACGTGCTCGCGGCCGCGACCGGCGGCGAAGAGGCGGGGCTGGTCTACGAAGGCGACGCGCGCTTCCCGCTGGTCGTGCGCCTGCCCGAGCGTCTGCGCGGGAACCTCGCCGCGCTCGACCGCCTGCCGGTGCCGCTGCCGGCCGTCGACGGCGGCTACGTGCCGCTCGGCGAGCTGGCGTCGCTCACGCTGGCGCCCGGCCCCAACCAGATCTCGCGCGAGAACGGCAAGCGGCGCCTGGTCGTGTCATCTAACGTGCGCGGCCGCGATCTGGCCAGCTTCGTTGCCGAAGCGCGCACGCGGATCAAACGCGAGGTGGAGCTGCCGCCGGGCTACTGGCTCGACTACGGCGGCACCTTCGAACAGCTGCAGTCCGCGACGCAGCGCCTGACGCTGCTGGTGCCTGCGACTCTGGCGATGGTCTTCGGCCTGCTGATGCTGACTTTCGGCTCGGCGCGCGACGCGGCCCTGGTGTTTTCCGGCGTGCCACTGGCGCTGACCGGCGGGGTCATTGCGCTGCTACTGCGCGGCATCCCGCTGTCGATCACCGCCGGCGTCGGCTTCATCACGCTTTCGGGCGTGGCGGTGCTGACCGGCGTGGTCATGGTCTCGGCGATCCGCGACCAGCTCGCCAAGGGTGTGGACATCGACGCGGCGATCCGCGACGGGGCGCTGCTGCGACTCCGACCGATCCTGATGGTCGCGCTGGTGGCCGCGCTCGGCTTTCTGCCGATGGCGCTCAACACCGGTACCGGTGCCGAGGTGCAGCGACCGCT
>JBFHQK010000236.1:0-4260 GCA_041592255.1 Fontimonas sp. | reverse complement strand
GTCATCTCGCGCGCCTTGCGCGCCGCCTCGCGGGCGGTGGCGGCTTCGACGATCTTGCCGCAGATCGTGCGCGCCTCATTGGGGCGTTCGAGCAGGAACTCGGCGAGTTTCTCGGCCACCACTTCTTCCACCGCCGGCCGCGCCTCGCTCGACACCAGTTTCATCTTGGTCTGCGACGAGAACTTTGGATCCGGCATCTTCACCGACAGCACGCAGGCCAGCCCCTCGCGCATGTCGTCGCCGGTGATGTCGACCTTGGCGCGCTTGGCGAACTCGTTGTCCTCGATGAAGCGGTTGATCACGCGCGTCATCGCCGCGCGCAGACCGGTCAGATGCGTGCCGCCGTCGGACTGCGGGATATTGTTGGTGAAACACAGCACCTGTTCGGCATAGCTGTCGTTCCACTGCATCGCCACTTCCACCGTCACCGGCACCGGGGCGCCGCCGCCGACCGGGATGTTGGCGACGCCGGTGGAATGGAACACGGTCGGGTGGAGCACGGTCTTGGCGCGGTTGATGTACTCGACAAAGCCGCGGACGCCGCCGGCGAAGGCGAAATCCTCCTCCTTGCCGCTGCGCTCGTCGATCAGGCGGATGCGCACGCCGTTGTTGAGGAAGGACAGCTCGCGCAGCCGCTTGGCGAGGATGTCGTAGTGATACTCGACGTTGCCGAAGATCGTCTCATCGGCGAGGAAGTGCACTTCGGTGCCGCGCAGATCGGTGTCGCCGACGACTTTCATCGGTGAGACTTCGACGCCGTTCTGCACTTCGAGCACGCGTTCCACGGGATTGCCGTGGGCGAACTCCATGAAATGCTTCTTGCCGTCGCGGCGGATCGTCAGCCGCAGCCACTTCGACAGCGCGTTGACGCAGGACACGCCGACGCCGTGCAGGCCGCCGGAGACCTTGTAGCTGTTCTGGTTGAACTTGCCGCCGGCGTGCAGCACGCACATCACGATCTCGGCCGCGGTGCGTTTCGGCTCGTGGCGGTCGTCGAACTTGATGCCGACCGGGATGCCGCGCCCGTTGTCGGTGACTGAGATCGAGTTGTCGGTGTGAATGGTGACGACGATGTCATCGCAGTGCCCGGCGAGGGCTTCATCGATGGCGTTGTCGACGACCTCGAACACCATGTGGTGCAGGCCGGTGCCGTCGGACGTGTCGCCGATGTACATGCCCGGGCGCTTGCGTACAGCCTCGAGGCCCTCGAGCTGCTGAATGCTGGATTCGTCGTAGGCGGCGGCGTTCTGGTTCTGGGTCATGATCGGGAACGGCAGTGAACGGGTGATTTTAGCACCTTGGCCGGCACCGCCCGGCGTGCGGCGCCGGTGCGACGGTGACGCTCAGCTCAGCGCGCGGACGACGCCACGTTCCACGTGGAACATCGAGGCGTCGTGCGGCTGTGCCAGCACGCCACTGCGCTCGAACGCGGTGAGAAACACCTGTCCCGGATAGCGCTGCAGCGCGCCCAGCAATGCGGCCTGGAACGGTTCGGCCAGTTCGGCGGCAAAGTCGTCGACCAGCAGGACCGGATGCTGCCCGCCGACCGCGCCGATCTCGTGGCATTGCGCCAGCAGCAGCGCGGCAATCAGCAGTTTCTGCTGCCCGCGGCTGATCTGATGCTTGACCGCGCGCTCGCCGGCGCGGATGCGCAACTCGGCGCGATGCGGCCCGGATTGCGTCAGGCCGGCACGGCGGTCGGCGCTGCGCTGGCGCGCCAGCGCCTCAGCCAGCGCGATGCCGCGCGGCCAGCCCGGCTGCAGTTCCAGATTCCAGCTGCCTTCGGCCAGCAGCGCGTCGATCAAGGTAATCGCCGGCGCACGCAGCGCCTCGAGGTGCCGCGCCCGCATTGCGGCCACGGCTTCGCCGGCTTCGGCCAGCTCGGGTTCCCAGGCGGCCAGCTCGCGGTCGCTGGCGTTCTGACGCAGCAGCTGGCCGCGCTGCTGCAGCGCGCGGCGGTAGCGCCGCCAGAGTCCGAGGTACGATGGTTCCACGTGGAACACACCCCAATCGACGAAGCTGCGGCGATAGCTGGGGCCCTCCTGCAACAGCCGGTGCATGCCCGGTTCCAGCACCTGCACCGGGAAGGCGCGCAGCAGACCAACGCTGCTGTCGCTCTGCCCATCCACCCGCACCTCGGTCTGACTGTCGCTCCAGCGCACCCCCAGGCTGCGCGCCAGCGCCGAGTCCTCGGCCTGCACCCGACCGAACAGCAGCCACTGCGCGCCGGCCGCACCGGCCAGTTCGGCCGCTGCGCTGCCGCGGAACGAGCGCCCCCGGCCGAGCACGTAAATCGCCTCGAGCAAGCTGGTCTTGCCCGCTGCGTTGGCGCCCAAAACGAAATTGAGCCTGCGGTGCGGCTGCAGGCTCAATTCTCGGAACAGGCGGAAGTTCTCAGCTCTGAGCTGATTCAGCCGCATCGACGCCTCAAGGCTACAGGCGCATCGGCATCACGACGTACTTGCTCGACGCGTCGCCGGCGCTGTGAATCAGTCCACTGGAGTCCGAGTTCTTCAGTTCCATGACGAAGCGCTCGCCATCCAGCGCACCGAGCGCGTCGAGTAGATAGTTCACGTTGAAGCCGATCTCGAGCGCACCGCCGTCGTAGTCGACTTCCAGATCTTCCTCGGCTTCCTCGTGTTCCGGATTGTGCGTCTGCAGCGTGAGCTTGCCGTCATCCAGATGCAGGCGCACACCGCGGAACTTCTCGTTGGAGAGAATCGCGGTGCGGGCCAGCGCGCGCTTGACCACCTCGCGATCACCGACGACGCGCTTGTCACCCGAATCCGGCACCACGCGTTCATAGTCCGGGAACCGCCCGTCGATCAGCTTCGAGGTCATGCGCACCACATCGAGATCGGCCTCGATCTGGCCGTTGCCGATGCGCAGACTGACCGGTTCCTCGCTGCCATCGAGCAGTCGCTGCAACTCGAGCACCGCCTTGCGCGGCACGATCACCTGGGTCAGCTCCTTGAAGCCCTCGCTGACCGCGGTTTCGCTGAGTGCGAGGCGGTGACCGTCGGTGGCCACCGCGCGCACCCGCGCCGGACCGATCTCGAGCAGCATGCCGTTCAGGTAATAGCGCACGTCCTGCTGCGCCATCGCGAACTGCGTCTTCTCGATCAGCGTCTTCAGCTGCTTGCGCTGCAGCTGCAACGGCGTGCCCTGCGCGACGCGGCCCATCGCCGGAAACTCATCGGCGCGCAGGCAGGCCAGCGAGTAACGGCTGCGGCCGGACTTGAGCTGTGCCTTCTCGGCACCGACCTCAAGACTGATCTCGGCGCCTTCGGGCAGTCCGCGGCAGATGTCGAACAGCTTGCGCGCCGGAATCGTCGCGCGACCGGGCGCGAGGTTCTGCACCCGTGCGCGGGCCTCGAGCTCGATCTCGAGGTCGGTGGCGGTGACGATCAGTTCGTCGTCCTTGAGCTCGAGCAGGAAATTCGACAGCACCGGCAGCGTCTGCCGGCGTTCGACCACGCCGATGACCGCGGACAACGCGGACAGGAGTTCGTTTCTCCCCACTTGTAGTTTCATCGTCTCACCAAATATTTCATTAGATATCTGTGAAGCTTAACAGCAATAGGGTTCGCTGCCGCCGTTGAGTAAATCGTACTATTACTCGTCAATTCAACAACATAAATAACGTTCCACGACCGCATAAGCGCCCCGGTACATGCCCGAGTCAGCTGTGGATAAGCTGGGTGCCGCTTTTATCCACAGCTTGTCCGCCCGCGTATTCCACCGTTAGCACGGTCAGCTGCCAACAGGTCTTCAAACGCCCAATTGGCGCTGCAGATTTTCGTAGTCCTCGCGGATCTTCAGATCTTCCTCACGCAATTCACTGACCTTGCGACAGGCATGCAGCACCGTTGTGTGGTCCTTGCCGAAGGCTTCGCCGATCTCGGGCAGGCTGTGCTGGGTCAGCTCCTTGGCCAGCGCCATCGCGATCTGCCGCGGTCGCGCCAGCGAGCGCGTGCGCCGCGGCGAGTTGAGATCGGTGACCCGGATGTTGAAGTACCCGGCCACCGTGCGTTTGATGTTCTCGATCGTGACCATGCGCTCGTAGGCGGCGAGCAGGTCCTTGAGCGTGTTGCGCGCGAACTCCACCGTCAGCGGCTCGCCGCGCAGACGCGAGCTGGCGGTCAGCCGCAGCAGCGCGCCCTCGAGTTCACGCACGTTGGAGCGCACGCGCTGCGCCACGAACAGCGCCACATCCTTGGGCAGGTGCACCTGATTGGCCTCGGCCTTGGCAATCAGGAT
>JBFHQK010000235.1:0-4315 GCA_041592255.1 Fontimonas sp. | reverse complement strand
TGTTGCCGTTCTGCGCCGTACTCACGCAATCCGGAGTCGCCCCGGCAACGCCCTGCCCCGCGCCCGGCTGACCGCTGGCCGGGTTGTAGTGCAGGCGGCCGCCGACATACTGCGTCGGCAGCGGGCTCTGATCGGTGAGCGGATTGGACGGCGGATCCAGCCGCGGCTTGTCCATGTAGCTGGGCACGGTCACCGTGCCGGTGACACGCCGTGCAATGCAGTTCTCGGTGTTGGCATCGCCGCGCCCGGGATCCGTGGCGTGCTGCGCGCTGCCGGTGCAGTCGTCCCCACTGAGCGCGAAGTCCTCGACACTGGTGATGCTGAACTCGGGCACGCCGCCGACAGTGGGCAGGTAGTTGGCGAACGCCTCGTTGCGCATGTGCAGCACGCGCTCGGTCAGATTGCGCGTGCTGGCCACGGTGAAATCCCAGGCCAGGTACAGCTCGTCCCGGGCCACGCTCGCTTCCGATGCCCGCAGCAGCGCGAACAGCTCCTCCATGTGAGCGCGGCGCGCCTCGATCTGGGGAATGACGCTGGGAACGGCATCGCGGAACACGCGGAATCCGGCGGACGGCTGCAGCAGGGCGCCGTCGGCGCCGCGCAGGCGCCGCAGCGCGACGATGTAGCGGTGGCCTTCCTCGAAGTTCACGCCCGGATGAATCAGCAGCGCCGGGCCCGGGTCGTTGACCGGATCGTTGCGCGTGCTGGCATCGGCCGCCGCCAGATAGGCCTCGCACTGCTCGCGCAGCTGGCGCGCCAAGTCCTCGACCGGTCCGGCGCCGGCCAGGTCAGCGCCCATTGCCACCGGGTCCGGCACGTCGCACAGGCCATGCTTGGTGGTGTTGGCATCCAGCTCGGCCCAGGCCAGGTGCTGCTTGCCGAAGTTGGGGCTGCCCGGCGTGGCGTCGATGATGACGATCGCGGACGTCGGTTCCAGCGAGCGGTGCATCTGCGTCAGGTGCGGCACCGTCAGGCCGTCGCCCACATACGCCGCGTCGTCCAGCGACAGGCCTGGCACCCGCGTCTCGATCAGCGCGCCCGGCGAGAAGCCGTCGTTGCGATTCCACTCGCTCGGGTCGATCGGCTTGCCGAGCACGTTGCGCGGCATCGCGGCGATGTTGAAGTTCACGCGCCGGCCGGTGTCCGTGGCGGCGTCCGGAACCGTGAAAAAGTCGTTGGGGAACGGGAACAGGCAGTAGTTCGGGTCCAGGTAGTCACAGCCGCGCAGCTGCGCGTCCGCCATCGCCTGGAGCCAGTGCGGATCCCCCGCACCACCGCCGGGCAGCCCAGGGTCGAACAGACCGGCGAGCAGATCGGTTATCGCGCACAGGGACTCCAGCGGCGTGCCGCCGAAACTGTCGCGGCAGCCGTTGGCGAGCGCGTCCAGACCGTCGTCCAGCGGGCCGGTCGCGCCGGCGAAGCGATATTCCAGGATCTCCAGCATGCACGCGTTTGAATCCAGGCTTTCCTGGCACGCGCCCATGTATTCCGGCACATAAGCGGCCGGCGGGGCATCAAACAGCGGGTAGTAGGCCTGCACACGCAGCAGCGGCGCGGTCAGCGGGCCGAGCGAGACGATCTCCTCGTAGAGTTCTCCCTGGTGGAAAGCGCCGCCGAACTCCTGCTCCGGCACGATGTAGCCGAAGCTGTTGTGCGTGAGGCCCAGCAGCATCGTCGGCACCGGCGTCGTGGCGCCATGCGCGTTGCGCGCCAGCAGGCGGATCAACTGCCCGAGGGAGTTGCGTCCCTCGCCCGGAATCGTTGCGATTTCAAGGCCGCGGGCGGCGGCGGGCGATCCGAGCGTGACGCGGCTGACCGTCGTCGTCGCGAACGGGGCCACCTGCGGCAGCTCGTTGCGCACCAGGGCGACCTCGGGGACGCTGTCCACCGGCGTTTCGACGAAGTTGTAGTAGCGGTTGAACATGCGCAGCAGACCGGCCCCGAGAAACAGCGGGTTGGTCACCGGCAGGACGACATTGTTCGCGTGCCGCACCGCGAGGATCGGGTCCAGCGGCACGGCGCTGGCGCCCAGCAGGCCGGCGGCGTCGCCGGCCAGACTGCGTCCGTAATTTCGCGCTTTGCAGTAGTCGGTGCCGTTTTCGCCATTGGCGGCGCAGCCGCTGTTGCCGCCGGTGGCGGGCGAGGTGTCCGCGATGGGCCCGTTGTAGTACAGGGCGGTCCCCCCGAATCGGGTTTCCAGGCCGACCAGCGCCGCCAGCACGAAGTCGGCATGCACGTCGCGGTTGCTGTCGCCTAGGATGATCGGGTGCGCGGCGTACTGCAGGATCGTCCCGACTGCCGTCCCCGTTTCATCCGCGCTGGCCTGCAGCACCGTCATCGCCTTGTCGGTCGACTGATCGGGGGTCACCTGCAGGGTCCTGCGGCGGTTGCGGTCGATCGTCCCGGTCGCCGCCACGAGGTTGGCGGGCACCAGATCGGCCTGCGCCTGCTGCACCGCCTCGGCGGCACGCTGGTAGAGGCCCTGCGTCCAGCCGTCCTCCGGACCGCAGCCGTCCAGACCGGTGCGCGTGGCGTCGCAATCCAGCCAGGTCGCGGGCACGCCGCCCCACAGACCTTGCAGATCGGCCGCGGAGTGCGAGTGAGTCTGGCCAAACAGGATGTTGTCGGCCGGGATTCCGGTCTTGGCGGTGACGGCCGCCTTCAGTTTTCTCTGGATGATGTTGCCCGCGCCGACCGCGTCCAAGGTCACGAAGGCGACGGTCTGGCCGCCCGGCTGCTGCACGACCATGGCGCGGATATAGGTGGAGTGCGCGACCCCGTCGTCCTCCGGCTTGCTGTAATTGCCGGTCGCAAATCCGTTGCCGATGTGCGCGTAGGTCGGATTCAGCAAACTCGCGGGGTCGCTAAGACCATACCCGCCGAGCCCGAACCGCTGCTTCTGCGTGCCGACGTTACCTTGCGGATCGGCGTAACCGCGCTCCTCGTCGACGCCTTGGATGTGCTTGGCGCTGGGACCGACCGAACGCTTCGCCGCGCCCACGCGCAGCAGGCCCTTGACGTCGTCGTTGCGGATCGTGGCGGTGGCGCTGCCGTTGCCGATCGCGGCGCCATCGGCTTCGCTCAGGATGACGCGGAAGGTCTCGTCGTTTTCCTCAAACCCGTCGCCGGTGACATTGACCGTGACCGTCTTTTCGGTTTCGCCCGCGAGGAACGTGAGCGTTCCGCCCGCCGCTTCGTAGTCGCGCCCGGCGACCGCGCTGCCGTCGAGCGTGTCGTAGCGCACGGTGGTGCTGCGCGCGGCCGGCTGCGACAGCGTGACGGTGAAGGCAGCTGGCGTCGTGGCGCCGGCGACGCCCTCGTCCACGGCGGCATCCGCAATTGACACGATACGGCGGTCGAACACCGTCACGTCGACGTCGGCGAAGCTGCTCAGCCCATCGTCGTCGGTAACGGTCAGGCGGAAACGAAGCGTCTCATCGCCGGTGACGTCGGGCACGATGAAGCTGGGCAGCGCGCTGTCCGCCCCCGCGATGCTCCCGACCGGCGTGCCCGCCGCCTGCTGCCAGGCGTAGGTGGCGATGGTGCCGTCGGCGTCGGTGCTGCCGCTGCCGTCCAGGCGCACCAGCGCCCCTTCATCTGCAAAACGCGGCGGACCGGCGTCCGCTGTGGGCGCGAGGCGGTCGTTGACCGTGATCAGGACGCTGTCTTCGCCCTGCCCGCCGTCGCGATCAGTGACAACCAGCCGGAAGCGCAGGACGGTTGTTTCGTCGACCATTGGCGCGATGAAACTGGGCGTCGGCGTGTTGGCGCCGATCAACTCGACGGTGGGCCCGCTGCCGGCCTGCGTCCAGGCGTATGCGAGCGTGTCGCCGTCTTCCTCGTCGACGCTGGCACTGCCATCCAGGATGACCTGCGTGCCCTCCTTGACCGCGCGCTCCAGCCCGGCAGCAGCCACCGGCAGGACGTTGGCGGTCGGCCGATCGACGACGCGCACCGTCACCTCATCGTGACCGCTGCCGCCGCGGACATCGGTGACCGTCAGCCGGAAACGCAGCTCCAGCGGCGCGCCACTGACCACTGGCGCGGTGAATCCGGGCGTTGCAGTGTCGATGCCGGACAGCGCCACTGCCGGGCCGCCTAGCTGCTGCCAGGCGAGCACGAGGCTGTCACCATCGGCGTCCGCGCTGCGGCCACCGTCGAGCCGCACCGCGCTGCGCTCGATGGCCTGGAAGTCCGCTCCGGCGTCGGCCTGCGGCAGCAGGTTGGGCCGCCCCTGGTGGGCGTCGAGATCGTCCAGGGTCTGTTGCAAGTGTTGCGTGGCAGCCGCCGCGGCCAGCAGCGTCGCGCCGGGGCG
>JBFHQK010000234.1:0-4341 GCA_041592255.1 Fontimonas sp. | reverse complement strand
GCATCAACATCTCCACCCAGGGCGGGGCTTCCACAGCAATCAAGCGGGTAGACGCCGCACTTGCCTCCATCGATACCATCCGCGGCAGCCTCGGTGCGGTGCAGAACCGCTTCGAGTCGGTGGTCGCCAGCCTCGCAACGACCTCGGAGAACCTGTCGTCCGCGCGGTCGCGGATCCAGGACGCCGACTTCGCGAAGGAAACCGCCAACCTGACGCGGGCACAGATCCTGCAGCAGGCCGGTACCGCGATGCTGGCCCAGGCCAACAGTGCACCGCAGAACGTCCTCAGCCTGCTCCGGGGCTGATGACGGGCCCGGCCCCGGGGCGCATCGCCCCGGGGCTTTCTGGGTGACCCGGCCGAGGCCTGTGACCGGAGGTTCCGGCAGTGACTGAAGCGCTCATTCCGATTGTGAAGGTGGCCGCCCCGGCAGGGAGCGGCCCTGCACGCGTTGCGCCGGAGCGTGGCACGCCGCCAGTGGAGGCTGCGGCCACGGCTGCCCCGGGGCCGCAGGAAGCGCGGCCGGAAGTTGGGGTGGCTGCCGTCGCCGAAGCGGCTGAAGCCTTGCAGCGTTACGCCAATGAGGCAGGTGCAGAACTGAGTTTTCGCGTCGACGCGGAGCTGGGACGCGTGGTCGTGACCTTGCTGGATCGTCGCGATGGATCCGTGCTGCGGCAGATTCCGAGCGAGGAGGCGATCCGCATTGCCCGCATGATCGGTAACCCGCAGGCGCAATTAATGGAAGGAGTGGCCTGAGTCATGGCATCGATTTCGTCGGCCGGCATCGGCTCGGGTCTGGACGTGGCGTCGCTGGTGGCGCAGCTGGTTGCCGCCGAGCGCACGCCGGCGCAGACGCGGATCAGTGGTGCGCAGAGCAAGCTCAACGTGCAGCTGTCGGCGCTGGGCACGTTCAAGGGGGCGCTGGCGGATCTGCAGACCAAGGTCAAGGCACTGCTCGGCGATGGCGCGCTGACCGCGCTCAAGGCGACCTCGTCGGCGGAAGCGCATTTCACCGCCACCGCCACCGCGAGTGCGGGGGGCGGCAGCTATGGCATCGAAGTGGTCGCGCTGGCGCAGCCGCACAAGCTGGTCAGCGATCCGTACGCCGGCGGCTCGACCACGGTGCTGGGCAGCGGCGATGTCGAGATCAGCGTCGGCGGCGCGACGTTCACGGTCACGCTCAGCGACGACGCCAACACGCTCGGCGATCTGCGCAGCCTGATCAATCAGGCCAGCGACAATACCGGCGTCAGCGCGACACTGGTCAACGAGGCCAACGGCACGCGCCTGCTGCTGACGGCCACCGAAACCGGGACGCAGAAGCAGATCAGCGTCAGCAGCAGCCTGCTGACGCTGACGCAGAAGCAGGCCGCCGTCGATGCGCACATCCGCGTCGAGGGCTACGATCACTATGCGCAGAGCAATGCGGTGACCGGTGCGATCGACGGCGTCACCCTGAACCTGCTCGAAGCCAAGCCCGGCCAGACCGATACGCTGACGCTGGCGCCGGATCGGGATGCAGTGAGCAAGGCGGTGTCGGCGTTCGTGATTTCGTATAACGCCGCGGTCAGTCTGACCGGATCCTTGACCCGCTACGACAGCGACAAGCGCCAGGCGGCGCCGCTGACCGGTGATGGCGCGGTGCGTGGCGCCATGCAGGCCCTGCGCAACGCGCTGGGCAGCACCGTGGACACGGGTGGCTATGCGTATCTCTCCGAGATCGGCATCACGACGAAAACAGACGGCACGCTCAATCTCGACAGTGCCAAGTTCGCCGAAGCGCTGGCCAGTGACCGCGCCGGCATCGAGGCGCTGTTCGCGGGCGATGACGGCTACGCCACGCGCGTGTCCGCGGTGCTCAATGGCATCGTCGGCGACGACGGCCAGGTCGAGGCCAAGACGGATTCCCTGCAGGCACGGCTCAAGGATCTGAGCAAGCAGCAGGATGCGCTCAATGTGCGCATGGCGATGGTCGAGGCTCGCTACCGGGCGCAGTTTTCGGCGCTCGACACGCTGATGGCACAGATGAACACGACGAGCGGCTTCCTGACCCAGCAGCTGGCCAATCTGGCGAGCCTCAGCCGCGGCAGCAATTAAGGCGCCGCTTCATCCCGTCGCGCGCACGACGCAGCCATTGCGCGTGATCAGGAACGACACCAGCCGGTTGTCGTCGGTGCGCAGTGGCGGCGTCTGCAGACGGCCGTCCTGCAGCACCACGGCATCGGCAGACGCGGCCACGTCGGCGTAGGTGAGGTTGCGCCCGGCGACGTATTCCGAGATGTGCCGCCGGCAGCGCGAGCGTTCCAGTGCCAGCTGACTGGCGTGCTGCTGTGTGCCTGCGGGTTCGGCCGCAGTGGCCGGCATCGCTTCGGGCGATCGGCTGCGCGGTGCCGGCTGCGCGGCCGCTGCGCTCGGCGCGTCAGGGACCGCTCTTGCGGCGGGCCGCTGCGGCGCGGCGACGGAACGATCGGATGGGGGAGCGGCCGGCGCGGCTTGCGGACGGCTGACGGTGGGCGCGGGCGCAGCGTCGCGGGCCGTTGCGCGGTCGTCCCGCTGCGCGTAGGCCTGGCTTGCTTTGGTCAGCACATCGGTGCGCAGCCGCAGGGCCTGACCGGGGTTCAGCATGAGCGCGTAGGCGCCGGCGGCCAGCACCACGCCCGCAGCGGCGGTGGCGCGTAGCCAGTGGCGGCGCTGCGGCGCTGAGGTGGAGGGTCCCTCCGCAGCGGTGGATGGCGTCGACGTGCGCCGCAACGCCGCGCGCCAGGCGTCGGCGCGTGGCGGGCGTTCACGCGGATCCAGAGCCAGCGCGCGCTCGATGGTGGCTAGCGCGGCGCCGCCGAGCCGGTCGGCAGCCAGCGGCGCCAGTGGCGGCAGCGCGACGCCGCGCGCGCGGGCTTCGACCGGTGGCGGGAATACGCCACTGGCAGCGCGATAGGCGATGGCGGCCAGTGCATACAGATCGGTCGACGGCGACAGAGTGGCGCCGGTCAGATGTTCCTCAGGCGCGGCGAATGGATCGGCCAGGGTGCTGGTGACGGTCCGCGTCTTGAGCCGGATCGCGATCCGCAGGCTGCCAAAGCCGCTGAGCACCGCGTGGCCGTCGCGGCCGACCCAGATCTGCTGCGGGCACACGGCGCGATGCAGCAGTCCGGCGTCGGCGGTTGCGGCCAGGGCCTCCACAAGATCCGACAGCAGCGGCTGCAGACGCGCACGCTCGAGCGGTGCGCCCAGTTCGAAGAGTTGTTCCAGGCGGGTCCCCTTGGGCTCGGCGCTGGCGTACCAGGCCCCGCCGCCGGCTTCGAACACGTCAAGCATCGGCAGCAGCGCAGGATGGCGCAAGGCGGCGAACTGCTGCGCGCGATCGAGGTAATTGCGTGTCCACCAGCGCAGTGCCGTGCGGTCCTCCGGATCGCGCGGCTGCAAGCTGCCGTCGAGGCGCTGCGCAAACGCGAGCGGGAAGAACTCGTGCAGGACGCAGGGGCCATGGCGCCGATGCCGCGCCCGGTAGCGGAAGCCCTGACCATCGTGGTCAAGCGCGCCGGTGATGACGTGGTCGCCAATGGCCGTGCCGACGGCCAGGGGCGTCCGTGACGCTGGGTCGTTCATCCTTGAACCCCCAATGAAATCCGGCCTGATGTCGGCGGCTGCCTGGCCGGTCGGCGCATGATACGGGCTATGGCATGATGTCAATATCGGGAAAATGCCCAGGGCGGGCGCGTCGCCGGACGGAGTGAACTCAAGAATCGGGCTGCCGGGCCGATACGGGGACAGAACAGAAGGCAACCCCATTCAGGACTTATCTCGTGACTTACGCCGCCCTTGATCAGTATCGCAGTGCCTCCACCTATGGTGGTGCTGAGGAGGCCTCGCCACACAAGCTGGTGGAGATGCTGTACGCCGGCGTGCTGGAACGCCTGGCGACGGCGCGGGGCGCGATCCTGCGTCACGAGGTTGCGGCGAAGCTGCGCGCGCTGTCCTCGGCGCTGGCCATCGTCGAGCATCTGCGCCTGAGTCTGGATGCCGCGGCCGGCGGCGAGATCGCCCGCAATCTGGACGCGCTCTACGAATATATGGGGCGGCGCCTGCTCCACGCCAACGTCCATGACGACGTTGCCGCGGTCGATGAACTGCTGGACCTGACGCGGCGGATGAAGAGCGCCTGGGACGGCATTGCGCCGCACTGAATCGCGATGCAAGACCCTCTCGGCCAATGGCTCGGCTACCGTGACTGCCTGCCGCTGACGGTCGAAACCCTGTCGGTGGCGCCGTCGGCGGCGCAGCGCGAGCACTGGCACGACCAGAATCTGCGCACGCTGCAGGCCATTGTGGTGCTCGACGAGCGG